>JBIQHO010000377.1:0-3300 GCA_044508545.1 Bradyrhizobiaceae bacterium
GGAGCGATTGCGTCGTCGTCCGAGATCACCGCGAGATTGGAAAGGCGAACGGCATGACCGTCCGCATCGACCTGAATTCCGCCGGTGAGATAGATCCATTTGCCATCGGCGGGATCCGTCTCGGCGGTCTTCGCGATGCGCAAGCCAAGCACCAGCTTGCCGGATGACGGGTAGACGTCGACGTCACGGATTGAGACGCCTTGCACCGCCGGCATCGCCGCGATCGCCTGCTTCAGTTTGTCTCTTATCGTGTCGTAGCCGATCTTGACCGGGAGAATGACGTCGAACGTGCCGGGCGCATCGACGTCGTGGCCCAGGGGCGGCAGCGGCGTGGCCGGGACTGGCGACGGAGGCTGGCCGACAACGGTCGTCGCGGCCCCGGTCAGTTCGAGCGATCCCCGCAAGACCTTGGCGTCGGCACGGACGCCGGCGAAAGCGGCGTTCTGCGGCGCGAGTTGCAGCCATATGGCCGGTTGATCGGAAAGCTGGATCGGCTCGAATGCGTGCCGCCAGGCGGCTGCCGCCTTGTCGCGGAGATTGAGGCGTCGCGCAGCCGCTCGTGCGCGCGACCTGACGATACGAAGCTGAGCCTGGATGCGAGGTTCGGCGTACTTCGCCAGCGGGATCTCGCGGCCCATCACATGAAGCACGGGTGGCTCGCTCCAGCGAAAGCCGTCGCCGAAGTTCAGGTCGAGCGACCAGTCGCGGCCAAGCCGAGGATGCGCCTCGGCCTCGATCGTCGCGCTGGCCTCCGTCTCGCCGTGAATACGCGAAGTGATCCTGTTGGCGCCTTGCCCTTCGAGCACGCCATGGATCGGGACCGAGCCATAGATGCGGTCGCCGCGGCCATACAGCGAGACCGGCCCCGACCGCTCGACATAGCCCCAGACGTCGCAATTGGCGTTAACCCGCAAGAACAGCACGCGCTTGTGCACGCAGCTGATCTTCTCGTTGACGCTCGCGAGGCGGCGGGGAATGTCTTTGTCGATGTCGGCGGCGAGCGTACGCAGATCAAATTCGATACTCGCCGAGATGCGGGAATCCGTGCTGAACGGCATCACGGTGTCGGGAGCCAGCGGCGGTTTCCCGGCAGCCGACGCCGCACAAGTCGATCCAATGAGAACGATAGCAGCGAGCGCTGCGCCGACGCAGCGCCGGATCGGATAGCAGTAGATCTTATGGTGCGATTTCATGACGGGTCTCGATCTTCAGGTCGCGAAATTCATGGAAACAATCCTCCCCAGCGCCGCCGCGACGGGGCGGAAGCACGCCGGGCACGAAGCGCGACGTTAGTCTCCGCCGCCGTCGGGCAGAAACTTCGGCCCGGCCGTCGCCGAAACCGGCTTGCCGCAATCGCTTGGCGCGGGCCTGCCCGCGAAGCGATCCATCATCCAGCTGACCGCGGTATCAGCACTGTCCCGCGCGATGAGACCGTGTCCGACGCCTGGAACCCACATCATGGCGACCCTTCCGCCGGCCTCGCATTGCCGCTGGAAGTACGCCCGAGTCACCTCGGGGCGAACGATATTGTCGGCGGTGCCTTGCGCGAGAAACAGCGGAATCTGCGGCGACAAGGCACCCGGCGTATTGCGGACGGCCAGCGAGCGCCATGGCTCGACGGTGGCAATGCTGGGGACCGAGAGGAAGGTCTGCTCGAGCGGCTTTTCGGTCCGCCGCCGCTCCAGCAGGTCGAAGATCGACTCGATGCACTCGCTCGACAGCCGGTCGACAGTCGGCATCGCCTGAGGCAACACGACCTTATCGATCGGCGCTCCATAGACACGTGACCATGACCACAGGGTCATTGCCGTCAGGTTCTTGCCGCCGGATGTCTTGAAATCGTCGTCCATTAGCGTCACGAGCGATGTCGCCGGCGCCGCCGCGGCGACCCCAACCAGGCGCAACTCCGGAGCATAGGTTTTGGCGATCAGCCCGGTATAGAGCGACGCCTGCCCGCCCTGCGAATGTCCCCACACGGCGAAGCGATTGCCTTCGCCGACACCGGGCAGATTGCGTGCGGCGCGCACGGAATCGATCACCGCCCGTGCTTCGCTGTCGCCGACGAGATAAGGGTGCGGGCCAACCGTCCCGAGGCCGGGATAATCGGTCGCCGCAACCACGGCGCCCTGCTCGATGAGCCGGCGCAGACCGGCCATCTGCTGAAATGCGAAGATTGCGAGCGATGGCGCGCAATGGGGCACCACGCCGGTGGTCGGATGCGCCCAGGCCACGATCGGCCGACCACCGGAGGGCGCCGGACCGGGCGGGACCACGATGATGCCGGATACGGCAATCGGCTCGCCGTGCATGCCGACCGAACGATACAGCACCCGATAGGCCTGGGCGCCTGCGGGTGCGAACATCATGGGTTCGGAGCGGATCAGGCTGCCGGGCGGTCCTGCAAGCTCCCGAGCGGATGCTTTATAGAATGCGGTTTGCGCCTGCGCCGTCGCCGCCGGACACGACAGCGCCGCCGCGCATAGCAGCGCGCCGAACCAGCGGACCAGCCGCGGCGTGACAGCGCAGGATTTCCTCGGAACCTTCATGGCAGCCTCACGCTGGATCAATCGATGGAAGAAGGCGCACCTCCGCGCAGCATCGCGGATGTGCCTGCTGCGTTGTCGCGAAGGCACGCGACGATCGCATCGAGATCTGGGATGTAACTGCCGCACAGCCTGAAGGCGTCGGGCCGGCATGGATTCTGTTGTTGCGTTGTGCCTTGGACGAAGGTGCCCCGCCCCGATTGAGATCGGCGCCAACTAAAGAAAAACTTTTGATCAATCGCGGCAGCATGGTCCAATCTCCCATGACGATTGAATTCAGACGGCAATTTCAGAGATGGAGAACGCCCTCTCCTGAACAGGGTACCTTGACAGGCTCAGATCACTTCATATGCAAAAAGGGTCGCCACTAACGTGATTCCGACCAGGCCGCAAAAGAAAATCATGTCGGCAATCTGTTCGATCCAAACGCTGAGTTCGGTGTGGTTGGACCAGCGGATCGAAAGATAGGACGTCAGAGCGCTGGCAAGGAACGTCACCGCCGCGATCGCTGCATATTCATCGACATTCGACGGCCCGTACTTCGCTTCCGCAAGCTTGACCAGTCCGATCAAGGTCGTACATACGCCGATCATCGTGCCTGATACCGGCAGGATGTGTGAAGCCAGGCTGTCGTCTCGCGCGCGAATACCTAATCGTTCGGACATCGAATTCGGCTCGATTCTGCATGGCCCGTGAAGCGAGAGCCGCGCGAGCGGAAGATCAATCGCGCGGCCGCGGTGCGCTGCCTATTGCCAGC
>JBIQHO010000378.1:0-3263 GCA_044508545.1 Bradyrhizobiaceae bacterium
TGCGGATCATCGGGCCGGCTTCCATCGAGGTGTGGATCTCGTCGCCGGTGCGGTCGAGGAAGCCGGTGTTGATGAAGACGACGCGTTCGCGGGCTGCACGGATGCATTCCTTGAGGTTGACCGTGGTGCGGCGTTCCTCATCCATGATGCCCATCTTCAGCGTGTTGGGCTGCATGCCGAGCGCCTGTTCGACGCGGCCGAAAAGCTCGACAGCGAACGACACCTCCTCCGGCCCGTGCATCTTCGGCTTGACGATATAGACCGAGCCTGTCCGCGAATTGGCGCGGCGGCCATTAGGGCCGACATCGTGCAGCGCGATCAGGCTGGTGATCATCGCGTCCATGATGCCTTCCGGAACCTCATTGCCGTCGCGGTCGAGGATCGCCGGGTTGGTCATCAGGTGGCCGACATTGCGCACCAGCATCAGCGAGCGGCCGGGCAGAGTCAGTTTGCTTCCGTCGGGTGCCGTATAGTCGCGGTCAGGATTGAGCTTGCGCGTGAACGTCTTGCCGCTCTTCGAGACCTCTTCCTCTAAATCGCCCTTCATCAGGCCGAGCCAGTTGCGGTAGACGGCGACCTTATCCTCGGCGTCGACCGCGGCGACCGAGTCCTCGCAGTCCTGGATGGTGGTAATGGCCGATTCCAGAATAACGTCTGAAATTCCAGCCTCGTCTTGGCTTCCGATGACGTGTTGATCATCAAGGATGATTTCGATGTGAAGGCCGTTTCTCGATAAGAGCAACGAAGACGGATTGTCGACGTCACCTAGGTACCCCGCGAATTGTGAGGGATCGCGCAACCCACCCTCCGAGGAGCCCGTCATCAGTCGAAACTGACCATCTTTAATTTGAGAACTGGTCATGTTTGACCAGCTGTCTGTCTTCAACGGCACGCTGTCATCTAAGAATGCTCGCGCCCACGCGATGACTTTCTCGCCGCGCTTGGGATTGTAGCCATTGCCCTTTTCGGCGCCGTCGGTCTCGGGAATGGCATCGGTGCCGTAGAGTGCATCATAGAGCGAACCCCAGCGCGCGTTGGCGGCATTCAGCGCATAACGGGCATTCATCACCGGCACGACGAGTTGCGGACCGGCGACGGTGGCGATCTCCGGATCGACGTTTTCGGTGGTGACCTTGAAATCCGGACCTTCGTCCAGCAGGTAGCCGATCTCCTTGAGGAAAGCCTTGTAGGCCGCCATGTCGGACGGCGCGCCATTTTCGCGATGCCAGGCGTCGATCTTCTCCTGAATCTCGTCGCGCTTTTCGAGCAGCGCCCGGTTCTTCGGAGCGAGGTCGCGAACGATCTTGGCGAAGCCGGCCCAGAACTCTGCGAGCTTGATGCCGGTGCCCGGCATCGCGCGCTTGTTGACGAAATCGTAGAGCCCGCGATCGACCTGCAACCCGCCGACTTCGATTCGATTTGCCATGTCCAAAGCTCCGTTATGGCGCCCCCACAGGCGCGTATCGTTTCGCGGGTTCGGTGCATAGAAAAACCCTTCCACTTCCAGCTCTGCGCTGACGGAAAGGTTCGTGACGCCGGTCTGAACCCTGATGAATCGGTTTGCGGTATCAATCTCGCGAACATCCCGCACCACGCTATCGGCCGTCGGAAGTGCGCCGCCTGCCAACGATGTCTCCGCACCGCGCGGGATAACCGGAACCCGCAGATTGTGGCAAATTCTCATCGCCGCCGCTACCTCCTCGGTGGTGCGAGGCAGAACCACGGCGAGCAGCGGACATCGGTACGCCGTCAAACGCGTCGCATTCATATGCCTGGGTTTCCTCCGGGTCCGAGACGATCGCGTCCGCGGGCAGGACGGTACTCAACGCGGCGACGATCTCGGGCTTATGGGCGATGATCGCGGCGTCGGGAACGGGCATGGCGATGCTGGACATTGGCTCAATTCCGTCTGACCGAAAGCAGTGAATAACCGGACGCTCCTTCGCGCTCGCCTTCATCGAAGGCACACGAGATGCGCAGGCTCGCGACAAGCAGACTCACGAGCATCACAGCTATTTCCCGCGCGCCGCGCGAGAATCCGGAGCGAAGGGGAAGCGCGATATTCGCTGCGGCGGCTCGCCCGCGATGACCTTGGCGCGTCGAACGGCTGAGACCGAATCCGGAGCGCACGCAGCCGGCCCTGAATCATCCGCAATAGATAATCTTGTCCTTCTCAAGTCGCGATATTTCATCGTCGCCGATGTTGAGGATTGAATTGAGGATGTGCTTCGTATGCTCCCCAAGCATGGGGGGGCTGATGGTGTACTCAATTTCTGTCTGAGAGAATTTGATCGGATTGGCCACGAGCGGCACGGTCTTGCCCGTGGTGTGGGGAAGATTGATCTGCAATTCGCGATGGACGACCTGCGGATGCACGAATGCCTGGTCGAGTCGGTTGATCGATGCGCATGGTACGCCGATGGGTTCGAGAAGCGCGATCCAGTGCTCGGTTGGTTCCTGGGCAAGGCGTTCGGCCACGATCGGGATCAGAGCGTCGCGGTTTTCCAAGCGATCCGTGTTTGTGGTGAAACGGGGGTCGTCGCAGAGCACTTGCAGCCGGGACGCCGTGCAGAACTTCCTGAACTGCTGGTCGTTCCCCACCGCAAGCACGAATGATCCGTTGCTCGATTTGAACACCTGATAGGGCACGATGTTCGGATGGGCGTTTCCATATCGGCGCGGCGGCTTCCCCGTGGTCAGATAGTTCAAGTTCTGGTTGGCCAGAGCGGCAAGCTGGACATCAAGAAGCGCCATGTCGATATGCTGGCCCTCGCCCGTCCGCTCGCGATGCAACAACGCCGACAGCACACCTGTTGCGCTATACATTCCAGTGAGGAGATCGGAAATCGGGACGCCGACCTTCTGAGGGCCGCCGCCGGGCTTGTCGTCCGCCTCGCCCGTGATGCTCATCAGCCCGGATATGGCTTGGATGGCCATGTCGTATCCGGCTACGTTTTTCATCGGGCCGGTCTGGCCGTATCCCGTAATGGAGCAGTACACGATGTCCGGCTTTATGAGCCGGAGCGCTTCATAGTCTAGCCCATACCGTTTCATGTCGCCGACTTTATAGTTCTCTATGAGAACGTCGGTCTTCCTGACCAGAGATCGAACGATGTCCGCGCCTGCTTGCGTGGCGATGTCCACGCAAATCGAGTGCTTGCCGCGATTGGCGCTCAGGAAGTAGGCACTCTCGGTTGTTCCATCAAGATGCGGTGGCCCCCAGTGGCGAGTGTCGTCGCCGGTGAACGGGCGTTCGATTTTCC
>JBIQHO010000379.1:0-3258 GCA_044508545.1 Bradyrhizobiaceae bacterium
GTGTTCATGCCGATGCCGAAGCGCATGCGCAGCACGCGCTCCTCGCGCGGCGTCAGCGAAGCCAGCACCCGCGTCGTGGTCTCGCGCAGGTTGGACTGGATCGCGGCGTCGATCGGCAGCACCGCGTTCTTGTCCTCGATGAAATCGCCGAGATGGCTGTCCTCCTCGTCGCCGACCGGGGTCTCCAGCGACAGCGGCTCCTTGGCGATCTTGAGAACCTTGCGCACCTTCTCCAGCGGCATGCCGAGCTTTTCGGCCAGCTCCTCCGGCGTCGGCTCGCGGCCGATCTCGTTGAGCATCTGCCGCGAGGTGCGCACGATCTTGTTGATCGTCTCGATCATGTGCACCGGGATGCGGATGGTGCGCGCCTGGTCGGCGATCGAGCGCGTGATCGCCTGCCGGATCCACCACGTCGCATAGGTCGAGAACTTGTAGCCGCGGCGATATTCGAACTTGTCGACCGCCTTCATCAATCCAATATTGCCTTCCTGAATCAGGTCGAGAAACTGCAGGCCGCGGTTGGTGTATTTCTTGGCGATGGAAATGACGAGGCGCAGGTTCGCCTCCACCATTTCCTTCTTGGCCTGGCGCGCCTCGCGCTCGCCCTTCTGCACCGAATGGACGATCTTGCGGAATTCGCCGATCTCAAGCCCGGTCAGCGCCGCGAGTTGCTGGATCTCGCCGCGCAGCTCCTTGATGCGGTCCTTCTCGTGATGAACGAAGTTCTTCCATCCCTTGGCCGAGAGTTTCGAAACCCGGTTGAGCCAGCGCGGATCAAGTTCCGAGCCCTGATAGTTGCGCAGGAAATCCTCGCGCGCCACGCCGTGACTGTCGCCGAGCCGCAGCAGACGACCTTCGAACGAGACCAGCCTCTTGTTGATGTCGTAAAGCTGCTCGACGAGGGAATCGATGCGCGCCTGATTGAGCCGCAGCGACTTCACCTCGACGACGATCTCGTCCTTCAGCTTCCTGTAGCGGCGCTCCTGGTTGGGCGAGAGCGATTCATTCTGAAGCTGGTTGGAGATGTCGGCTTCCTGCAGCCGGCGCAGCTTCTTGTAGTTCTCGGCGATCTTGTCGAAGGTTTCGACCACCTTCGGCTTCAGCTCGGCCTCGATGGCGGCGAGCGACATCTGGTTGTCGAAGTCGTCCTCCTCCATGTCGCCTTCGGCGGCGGCCTCGCCCGGGTCCTTCTCGTCGCGTTCGCCAGCGCCGCCCGGCGCACCGCGCGCGGGACGGAACGGGGTCGGTGACGGCGGCGCGGCGGGGGGTGCGGCCACGGTGGCGTCAACACCGCCCTCGCCGGATGCCGCAGCGGCGTCCGCCGGCAACGGCTGGCCGTCCGGGCCGACCGGCGCGCCAAGCAGCGACGGGTTCATGTTGTTCTTGGCGTCGGGTCCCGCATAGGTCGCCTCGAGGTCGATGATGTCGCGCAGGAAGATCTTTCCCTCGTTGAGTTCGTCGCGCCAGATGATGATCGCCTGGAAGGTCAGCGGGCTTTCGCACAGCCCCGCGATCATCGCCTCGCGGCCGGCCTCGATGCGCTTGGCGATGGCGATCTCGCCCTCGCGCGACAACAGTTCGACGGTGCCCATCTCGCGCAGGTACATCCGCACGGGATCGTCGGTGCGTTCGCCCGGCTCCGACTTCTTGACCTCGGTGACGGCCTTCTGCGTGACCTCGACGAGTTCGTTGTCGGTCTCGTCGTCGCCTTCTTCCTTGTTTTCGTCCTCGCTGTCGGCGTCCTCGGACTCGGACACGTTGATGCCCATGTCGGAGAGCATCGACATGATGTCCTCGATCTGCTCCGGCGAGGTGGTGTCGGACGGCAGCACTTCATTGAGCTGGTCGAAAGTGACGAAGCCGCGCTTCTTGGCCTGCTTGATCATTTTCTTGACGGCGGCGTCGGACAGGTCGAGCAACGGCGACGGCGCGTCGGCAGTATCCTTCTCGGGGGCGTCCGCTGCCTTGTCGTCCTTTTCCTTGTCCTTGACCTGCAGCGTCTTTGCCTTGCTCGCCATTCACAGCTCCTGAAACGCACTCATTGGGGAAGTCGCCCGCTTCCCCGTGAAATCCGCGCCGCACCCGGCGCTTTCGATGTGCGCCGCTCCCGACGCACAAAGGGCGGCGCAATCCCTCGCCACCCCCTCAACCCTCTCCGAATGATCGTACTCGCGTTGGACTACGTGTCGGATGACCTAACCTGCCAGGCCTTGACTTTCCATTAACCCTGTTTCTGCCGCCAAACCATGGATTTGGCGAGTCTTTTCGCGGTTCCTGGCGCCGCCGTCCCGCCTCAATCGTGTTTCGGACGCCCCAAAGGCCGAGGCAGCCCGGTTCCGGCTGGGCATGTCGGTTGACACCGAAGCAACCCTCCTCCCCGGGCCGGGGTCCGCGTTCTGCCGAACCCTGCGGTAATTCCCTAAGTAATGAGCGCGACTTACGATGCAAGCCGCCCGGCCGGTATCGAGCGGTGAAACATCGGGGCAAATTCCGATTCAGCTTCCGAGACCCCAACGGTCGGGCGGAGAGCCCGCTTTCTGCATTTCTTTCCACTCTCCGGTTCCCGCTCTGCTTTCCGCCTCTCCGCGCGGGCGAAGGCCGGTCCGCCGTCCTGATTCGTTTTCGGAACAGCCTGTGCTCATGCGGCAAGATGCATCGTCCCGCCCTGGGGCGCCCAGATGCGAATGATGTCTTCCGCCCACTCCGATAACGCCACCCCCTCCGCGCTGATGCTTTCCTGTTCGGCATGACGCTCCCGGACCAGATTCAGCAGGCGGGCGACGGCGGATTCATCTCCCTGACCTGCGTCCAGCCTGGCCCGCTGAATGTCGTCTTCGATCTCATGCGCATGCAGGATCTTGATGAAGTGATCCATGCATCCGGAGACAAAATCGGACGGCGGATCGCGACTCAAAATCGGAAAACGCTCGAACAGCCGATGCCCGCGCGGCTTTCCGTTGTCCGCTTCTCCGTGGACGGCTTGCAGCGTTTCATAGAATTCGCCGTCGAGTTTGTCCCAGATCACCGAGACCGACAATTTTGCCTCGGTCAGGAGCAACTGAAGGAGTTGCGTCAGAAAACGATCGAGGTCCTCGGCGAATTGCAGGCGCAGGACGGAGTCCCGCTTGTCCTCAAGCAGGTCCGGATATTCGACGAGCATTCCAAGGACGGCCTTTTGCAGCCCCGAACGTTGTCCTTCGCCGTCAAACTTCAGTTTCGGATTTAATCGAGTGGCGGCCTCCCTGGCCTTGCGGGTTA
>JBIQHO010000380.1:0-3246 GCA_044508545.1 Bradyrhizobiaceae bacterium
GATGCCCCGCACGCTTATTCTCGAACCGACGCGCGAACTCGCCGCCCAGGTCAAGGAGAACTTCGACAAATACGGCCTCGGCCAGAAGCTCAACGTCGCGCTCTTGATCGGCGGCGTCTCGTTCGGCGATCAGGACCTCAAGCTGACCCGCGGCGTCGATGTGCTGATCGCCACGCCCGGCCGCCTTCTCGACCACACCGAGCGCGGCGGGCTGCTGTTGACCGGCGTCGAACTGCTGGTGATCGACGAGGCGGACCGGATGCTCGACATGGGATTCATCCCCGACATCGAGCGCATCTGCAAGCTGGTGCCGTTCACCCGGCAGACGCTGTTCTTCACGGCGACCATGCCGACCGAAATCCGCCGCATCACCGAAACCTTCCTGCACAATCCGGTCCGCGTCGAGGTGTCGAAGCCCGCCTCCACGGCCGTCACCGTAACCCAGTCGCAAGTCATGACCGGCCGCGAGCCGCACGAGAAACGCGCCACACTGCGCCGGCTACTGCGCGACGCCAAGGACCTCAAGAACGCGATCATCTTCTGCAATCGCAAGCGCGAGGTGGCGCTCCTGCACCGCTCGCTGCAACGGCACGGCTTCAGCGCCGCCGCCCTGCATGGCGACATGGACCAGAGCGCGCGCATGGCGGCGCTCGATCAGTTCCGCAAGGGCGAACTGCCGCTGCTGGTGGCCTCCGACGTTGCCGCGCGCGGCCTCGACATTCCCGAGGTCAGCCACGTTTTTAATTTCGACGTGCCGCACCACCCCGACGATTATGTCCACCGCATCGGCCGCACCGGGCGCGCGGGCCGCGCCGGCACCGCGATCTCCATCGTCAATCCCGCCGATCACAAATCGATCGCCGCCATCGAACGCCTGATCGGCCAGAGCATCCCGCAGGCCGACCTCCCCGACATGCCCGAGGCTGCATCGCCGGAAGCGGACGCCGAGACGCCCCTTCAGGCCGCCGAGCCGCGCAGCCGCGACGGCCGCCGCTCGCGGCGCGGCGGACGGCGTTCCGAGGAAGGATCGCGCTCGCGGGCCGGCAAGACCCATGGCGACGGCGCGCGTCCGGCGAAGCCGCGGGCCGCCGTTGCGCACGCGGCGGTCAATGACGTGCCCTCGATCGGCCGCCCGATGGCGCCGCCGCAGCCGCGCGATCCGGCCTCCGAGCCGGCGGATCACTCGCATCTGCCGGCCTTCCTGCTGCGTCCGATCCGCGCCCGCAGATAACACGTATCAGTCCGTATGTTTACGGGACGTTCACCGGCGCCCGCTAAATTTGAGGAGAGGTCTTCACCCTTCTGACAGGGTGCCGGACCGCTCAGATGACTATCGGGGACGAAACCGGTGCCGGGGGCTTTGGACGAATATGAACGCACGATGGCGTTCGCGGAAATCGCGCTCGGCCAGATCAAATCGCTGCGCCAGCTCGCGCTGCCCCGTAATTACGAGATTTGGTACGTCTACGCTTCCGGGGCCAATCCGGCGCTGAACAAGGTCATCGACGACATTCTGGCGCAAAGCGGCCGGCTGAGCGAAAGCAACCTCGCGCAGATTTACGACACCTATCTGTCGCAAACCCGCAGCGCCGACCGGCTCGACAAGGTCGGCGCCGGTGTCATCCGCGAAATCAACGATGTCATGCACGTTGTCGACGACGCGCTCGGCCTGACGTCGGCGTTCGGCGACAACCTGGCCGATGCCGGCCGGAAACTCGCCCTCGCCACCACCCGCGATCACGTCAAGGCGATCATCGCCAATCTGGTCCACTCCACGCACCAAATGCAGGAGACCAATCGCGCGCTTGAGGATCGTCTTAAATCCTCCAAGCAAACCATTCACAGCCTTCAACAAAATCTCGAAGCCATCCGCGTCGAGACGCTCACCGACCCCCTCACCGGGCTCGGCAACCGGAAATATTTCGACGGTGCGGTAGCGCACGCCGTCTCCGCCGCGCTCGCGGCCGGACGACCGCTGTCGATGCTGATGTTCGACATCGATCACTTCAAGTCGTTCAACGACAACTACGGCCACCTGACCGGCGATCAGGTGCTGCGGCTGGTGGCGCTCTCGCTGAAGCAGACCATCAAGGGACAGGACATCATCGCCCGTTACGGCGGCGAGGAGTTCGCGGTGGTGCTGCCCAACACCGAGCTTCGTCAGGCGATCATCGTCGCCGACAATATCCGCCGCGCGGTGATGGCGCGCGAACTGAAGAAGAAATCGACCGGCGAAATTCTTGGACGGGTCACCATCTCGGTCGGCGTGTCGACGCTCCAGCCCCGTGACGATGTCGACAGCCTGATCGAGCGCGCCGATCTCTGCCTCTACGCCGCCAAGCGCAGCGGCCGCAATCGCGTGGTCTGCGAATCCGATCCCGAATGCTCGGCACAAACGAAGGCTCAGGTGGCCTGACGCTTCGCTTTCGTCTTCCGCTTTCCGACTTTAACGGCTTTCCTGCCGCGCACCTTCGGCTCGCCGGACTTCT
Source organism: Bradyrhizobiaceae bacterium (assembly GCA_044508545.1). GTDB lineage: Bacteria > Pseudomonadota > Alphaproteobacteria > Rhizobiales > Xanthobacteraceae > Nitrobacter. The sequence continues at coordinate 2,490 of JBIQHO010000380.1, forward strand.
TTGCGGCCTTCAGCGCCGCCGCCTGCCTCGCGGCATCGAAGGCATCGCTCGCCCACGCCGCCAGTTCGTCAGGATCGTCGTACAATCGTTCAGGCAATTGCCAGTATGAGCCCAGCGTGATGGTCTTGCCGCGTGCGGTGTATTGGAAGGGTTTCGCGCCCTCCGCCTCAAACCGCGGAACGGTGCGCTTGTCGGCACGGAGATAGATCGCGCCGCGGAGAACCAGCGCGAAATTGATTCCGTCGCGCGAGACGCCGTAACCGCTGAACATCCTGCGCAGGATCACCGGACCGAAGGCCGCGAACAAGTCCAGCAGGAAATCGCGGTCCATCCGGCTCTGTCAGCCGTCGATCTTGGCCGGGGTCAGTTGCACCGACTCGCCGCAGCCGCAGGCGCTGGTCTGGTTGGGATTGTTGAACACGAACTGCGCGGACATCCTGTCGGTCTTGTAGTCCATCTCGGTTCCGAGCAGGAACAGCACCGCCTTGGGATCGACCAGAATCTTGACGCCCTTGTCCTCGACCACCTCGTCGGTCGGCCGGATGTCGTGGGCGTATTCCACCGTGTAGGACTGCCCGGCGCAGCCGCCGTTCTTGATGCCGACCCGAAGGCCGATGATCTCGGAATCGGCGCGGGCGGTCAGTTCGCGCACGCGCGCGGCTGCGGCTTCCGTCAGCCGCATCACCTGCGGCCTCGGGCGCGGCTTGGGCCTGGATTCGGGCTTGGTGGTCGGGCCGGTCGTCACATCCATCGCAGT
>JBIQHO010000007.1:0-26819 GCA_044508545.1 Bradyrhizobiaceae bacterium
CGATGCCGCCGACCGAGGTGCCGCCGAAGCCGACGCCGTGATAGCCGCGCTCGCGACCGATCAGGCGGATGCGGCTGCCCTGGCCGTTGATCTGGTGATAGGCCAGCGCGACCTTCAGCGCGGTGTCCGCGGCCTCCGATCCCGAATTGCAGAAGAATACGTGATCGAGCCCGTCGGGCGCGAGCGCGACGATGCGGTTGGCAAGCTCGAACGCCTGCGGAATGCCGAACTGGAACGGCGGCGCGAAGTCCAGCGCCTCGGCCTGCTTGCCGATCGCCGACGCGATTTCCGCGCGGCCGTGACCGGCATTGCAGCACCACATGCCCGCGGCGCCGTCGATGATCTTGCGGCCGTCGGTTGAGAAATAGTGCATGCCCTTGGCGCTGGCGATCAGCCGGGGCGCCGCCTTGAAGGCGCGGTTGGCGGTGAACGGCATCCAGAACGCAGCCAGATCGTTCGGCGCGGGCGGGGCGGGGCTCTTGTCTAGCATCGGAGGCCTCTTCTTTTCGTCTCGGCATGTTCAGCGGCAGCCTACCCCCTTTTTGCAAGGCTGCGAAATGCGGTTTGCCGCATCGAGCCCATGTGCGCCCGGACGTTGCGTGAATTGTGTCGGAAGCGCGCCGGCGGCACGCGCGCTCGGCAATGGCGGCTTCCGGAGCAGGCGGACGCGGCGCAGGTATATACCACCTATAATGTATAAACTCATTCATACACACTTAATAGTTGTATGACTTAGTACGCCGTATGACGCTCCTCGGCAAATGCTCCGTTTTTTCCAGATTGCGCCGGCTCGCGCGCTGCGCAGGCGGCGCGTCGGCGGTCGAGTTCGCGATGTTGCTGCCGCTGTTCCTGGTGCTGGTGTTCGGCATCGTCGTGTTCGGCTCCTACTTCACGATGGTGCACGGCGTGCAGCAACTCGCCGCGGAAGCGGCGCGCTGCTCGGTCGCCGGCCTGAGCGAGGCGGAGCGGGTGAGTCTCGCCGAAAGCTACATCACCGCGAATGCCGGCTCGTATCCGCTGTTGCAGCCGGCTCATCTGTCGGTAAGCGCGGCGACGTCAGGCAGCGATGTTTTCGTGGTCACCGTCAACTACGACGCCTCCGGAAACTTCCTCCTGGCGCTGCCCTTCGTGCCGTCGCCGCCGACCACCATCGTCCGCTCGGCGGCGATCCCCTTCGGCGGCTTCTGAGGAGACGTGCGATGCCAAGCCTGCTTCGGCGCTTTGTCTCGGATACGCGCGGCAACTTCGCGATCATGGGCGCGGGATGCATGGTGCTGGTGCTGGGCTGCGCCGCGCTCGGCGTCGATATCGGCTCGATCTATGCCGATCGCCGCAAGTCGCAGAGCGCGGCCGACCTCGCGGCGATCGTTGCGGCCGGCAACATCGCCAAGGCCGCCAGTGCCGCGGCCGCCACGGTGGCGGCCAACGGTTATCCGGCGAGCGCGCTGGTCTCGGTCGAACTCGGCACCTATACCGCCAACGCCGCGCTCGCGCCGCAGGCGCGCTTTGCGACTCCTGCGACCGGGGTCGCGAACGCGGCGCGGGTGACGCTGCGCACGCAGACCCCGCTTTACTTCGCGCGCGTGTTCACCGGGGGCAACGACTTCGACGTCACCACCCGCGCCACCGCGGCAAGCACCGCGATGGCGTCGTTCGCGATCGGCTCGCGCCTGCTCGCGCTGAACGGGGGCCTGCTCAACGCGATGCTCGGCCGCATGTTGGGAACGACGCTGTCTTTGTCGGTGATGGACTATCAGGCGCTGATCGATGCCCATATCGACGCCTTCGATTTCCTGAACGCGCTGGCGACGCGGCTCGACCTGACCGGCGGCACCTACGACTCCGTGCTGTCGGGCAACGTGAAGGTCGCAGACATCGTCGCGGCGATGCTGAGCGCGCAGCAGGCGGCGAACGGTCTGAACGCGGCGACCGCGGCGCTGTCGAACATCTCGCAGGCGGTTGCCGGGCTGACCACCACCATCACGCCGGGATCGCTGATCGACGTCGGTCCCTATTCGGCGATGACGGTCGACTCAAAACCGAAAACCGGCGCCAGCGTGTCGGTGTTCGACCTGCTGTCGGCGACGGGCGCAATCGCCAACGGCGCCAACCAGATCGCGGCATCGGTCGATCTCGGCCTGCCCGGCATCGCCGCCGTCACGGTGACGGCGACCATCGGCGAGCATCCGCAAGGCAAAAGCTGGATGACGGTGGGGACCGAAGGCGCAAGTGTGCACACCGCGCAGACGCGGGTTCTGGTGACGATCAAGCTGCTCGGCAGCGGAGCGGTGCCGGCGGTCAATCTGCCGCTCTATGTCGAGGTCGCGTCCGGGACTGCAACACTCGATGGCGTGAGTTGCGGCCGCCCCGACGTGGCGTCGTCGACCGTCACCCTTGGCGTCACGCCCGGCGTCGTTGATGCCTGGATCGGCAACGTGTCGGCGACCGAGATGACCAACTTCTCCACCAAGCCCGATCCGGGTCAGGCAACGCTGGTCAATCTCGGCGCGGTCTCCGTGACCGGCCGCGCCCATGCCGGCATGGGCAACACCGCGCCGACGCCGGTGTCTTTCAGCTATGCCGACATCGCCGCGCAGACCAAGAAGACCGTGACCACCACCGATTTCACCTCGTCGCTCACCGCAAGCCTGCTCGGCGATCTCTCGCTCAAGGTCAATGTCGGGCCGCTCGGCCTGCCGATACCCGGCCTCGGGCCGGCCGTGACCGGAATCATCGGCGGCGCCACGGCGTCGATCGATCAGGTGCTGGCCTCCGTGCTCGCGACGCTCGGCATCGGCATCGGGCAGGCCGATGTCTGGGTCTCCGGCATCCGCTGCGACGGCGCGGTGCTGGTGAATTGAGGGTAGATCCGGATTGCTACCATATCCCGTTTCCCTCTCTGTTGCGGAGGCCGGGCGGGTCGACGACATGAAAATTTAGCTATGCGCGCTCTACGTTTCGATATATGCAAATGGATACGACGATGATACCCTCGTCCGCCTGTACCGTTCGCTTCCGGTGAATGGCGCGGGTTCTTGTTTGCGACGATCCGGAGAAGAGAATGTCGACAGGCACAGTGAAGTGGTTCAACAGCCAAAAAGGTTTTGGATTTATTCAGCCCGATGGCGGCGGCAATGACGTATTCGTCCACATCAGCGCCGTTCAGCGCGCCGGGCTCAGCAGCCTCGGAGAAGGCCAGAAGGTCTCATTCGAAGCCAGGACGGACAATGCGCGTGGCAAGGTGAGCGCGGAAAATCTGTCGCTGAGGTGACTGTCCATCCGGGCTCTGCCGATTTCGCATTCAAATGCTCTCCATTTCCGGCCCTTTCATTGCCGGCCGGCTGGAGAAACCCGAGCGGATGTGGTGGCCGGTTTTCGAGCACGGCCGCTCGTTCGTCGGCCATGCCGGCCTACCGTCCGAAAGCGCGGACATCGCCATCACCGTTTCTCAGCGCTGCTGGTTCCCGCCGAACAGTTGCGGACGCCGCGGTTGCCACAGCGGCAATCGTTGGACGTTTTTCCACTCCCGCGACGCGCTTCTGGTCGACGCCGCGTTCTGCCGCTCGTCGGAAAATTCGGCCGGGACGAGGCGCGTTTTTCGGTGCATGACAATATTTCAAATCGATATGCGTTGCCTTGTCGGTTCTGAATGCCCGCGGAGTCGTGGTGGCTGGTCCCTCCATCCCCGGACCTGCCCACCGACTTGCCGATCATCGCGCTGAAACATCCGGTGATCGCGTGCGCCGGGATGCTCTGGGAATTTTCCACGCCCCTCGACGCCACCAGAGGCCGCCGAAGATTTTGCCTCGCGCCGTCGCCGAAGATAGGCATTAGCGTGGCTGCGGTCGGTCGGGTATGCTGGGAGGTTGCGACGGTCATTGCCATGAAACCGCCCGATCGCAACAATCAGGTCCTTGCATGAAGGATGATGGACAGAAAAGCCTGCTGCAATGGCTGGCTCCGGAGCTTGCGGCGAAGGGTGTCCTGCTGAACGAACCGTGGATCCCGCTCAGCGCGCGTCAGGTCGAGGAGATGTTCCCGGTCAAGCCGCTGGCGATCGCGGCCTTGATGATGGTCGCGGCCGAACCTTTCGCGATCGACTATCTGAGACAGGCGCCCGTCCTTGTCGTGGCGGCGGCGCAAGGCATGGAATGCTTCAGGCCAATGGAACGGGAATTCGTGCTGCGGAACTGGCAGGCGGTCATTCATGATCGTCCGAAACTGCGCGATCTCTTGAAATGCTACGGACTCGTCCGGCCGTTGCGGGCGCTCCGGGGAGAAGCGTTCCGGGCCGGGCCGGCCGAATATCAGGTCATTCAGAATTTGTGCGACGTTCCGCCGTCGCCGCTGGCGCAGGCGATCCCAACATCGATCCGCCAGCAGCACACCTGGCTGCGCGCGCTCGATGAATGGTCCGAGACCATGGGTCGCCGCGAGCAGAGCGCCAGGGCTCTTTTTGACTGGGCCGTATGCGCGATGGGCCATCATGTGGAGGCTGGCGGCACGCTGGACCAGGCTTCCGCCGTTGCGGATTACGCGGCGATCCATATCGACACCTTCAATCGGCGGTGGAGCTATCAACGTGCTTTCCGGGCCGCGCTCGAATGGCACGACGAACTGGCGCGGGCGAGCAGCGAGAAGGCGTATTTCCTCACCCACAAAATGGGGTGGGACGAGGTGATCGACTACGGCGATCTGCCGGGCAGCGCGACGATCGAAGGCTACGAAATGGTCGCGCTGCAGACCGGTGCGGCGCTTCACGCCGAGGGCGCCGATATGCATCATTGCGTCGCGAGCTACGCGGGAAATGTTATACGAGGGTTCAGCCGGATTTTCTCGGTACGCAGGGACGGACGGCGGGTCGCGACCTTCGAGATCGGCAAGTCGGGCTTTTTGCTGGCCTCGGGCGAGTTTCTACAATTGCCCTCCAGCAAGGGGCCGCTTTACAAGCTCATTCAGCTCAAGGGACCCTACAACGCCGACGTCCCGCAAGAGGTCGAACAGGCGATCCGCGCCTTCATTTCCGGCCTGAACGACACGGCCCGCGCCGTCGGATGAGCCTGTCGCCGCTCCTTGCGCAAGACCATCGGACGCATGCCCCGCCTGACGACGGACGGTCCGCGTGAACAGACCGGCATTGCCGCTGATTCCGGACCTTCAGCCCGCGACGTTATCACCACGATCTACATAACGCATTGAAAACAAAGGAATTTATCTGTTTATCCGGGTTGACATGCTGCGGTGCACATACCAATGTTTGTCGACAGGACGGAGCGCCGCCGGGGCGATCCGTTGGATTTGCGACTGTTATCGATCCGCTGAGCAAAGCCCGTTGCACGCGAGCACCCGACACGAGCCGCATTGATAGGTTGACTGTCGAACAGAACGAACGAGACGACGAAAGGAAGGTCCCCAATGGCCAACACAACCGCGGAGCTCGAGGCGCTCCTCACACAGCGTTCGCTGACCGACCCGCAGCTTCTGGCTGCGGTGGAGGCTTCGGCGGACTTTCGGATCCTGCCTGATGCCACGGTTCTCAAGATCGGCGGACAGAGCGTCATCGACCGCGGCCGCGCGGCGGTTTACCCGCTCGTGGACGAGATCGTCGCCGCCCGCAAGAACCACAAACTGCTGATCGGGACCGGCGCGGGGACCCGCGCCCGCCATCTTTACTCGGTCGCGGCCGGGCTCGGCTTGCCGGCGGGCGTGCTGTCGCAACTCGGGGCCGCGGTCGCCAATCAGAACGCCGTGATGCTGGGGCAGCTCCTTGCGAAGCACGGAATATCGGCGGTCGACGGCGCCGGGCTCTCGGCCGTGCCGCTCTACCTCGCCGAGGTGAACGGCGTCGTCTTCAGCGGCATGCCGCCTTACGGCCTCTGGATGCGGCCTGCCGCCGAGGGCGTCATCCCTCCCTACCGGACCGACGCCGGGTGCTTCCTTGTGGCCGAACAGTTCGGCTGCAAGGCGATGATCTTCGTGAAGGATGAGGACGGCCTCTACACGGCGAATCCGAAGACCTCGAAAGACGCCACCCTGATCCCGAAGATCTCGGTGGCCGAAATGAAGGCCAAGGGACTTCACGACTCGATCCTCGAATTCCGGATGCTCGACCTGCTGGAATCCGCGCGCCATGTCCGGCAGGTGCAGGTCGTGAACGGCCTCGTCCCCGGCAATCTGACCCGCGCGCTCGCCGGCGAGCACGTCGGCACCATCATCACCGCGAGCTGAGAGGGATCGTCATGGCCAACACGACCAACACCATCAAACACGTCGCTTCGCCGCTCGCGCGCCAGACCCTGCTCGACAGCGAACTCACCGATCCCGTCGCCGGCAAGCGACCGATCCGGCTCCTGCCCTGGCTGCAGGTGGTGAAGATCGGCGGCCGCTCCATCATGGACCGCGGCCGGGACGCGATTCTCCCGATCGTGGACGAGATCCGAAAACTGTTGCCGGAGCATCGTCTGCTGATCCTCACCGGCGCCGGCATCCGCGCCCGCCATGTCTACGGCGTGGGCCTCGATCTTGGCCTGCCGGTCGGGTCGCTCGCCCCGCTCGCCGCGACCGAGGCCGGACAGAACGGCCACATTCTGGCGTCGCTGCTCGCCCCGGAAAGCGTCTCCTATGTCGAGCACCCGACCATCGCCAACCAGTTGGCGATCCACCTTTCCGCGGCCCGCGCGGTGGTGGGAAGCGCCTTTCCTCCCTATCACCATCACGAATTTCCGGGCTCCCGGATTCCGCCCCACCGGGCCGACACCGGCGCGTTCCTGCTTGCCGACGCGCTCGGAGCGGCCGGCCTCACGATCATCGAGGACGTCGATGGTGTGTATACCGCCGACCCCAATGGTCCCGATGGAAAGAAGGCGCAATTGCTTCGCGAGACGAACGCCGCCGACCTCGCAAAATTCAAGGGTACGCTGCCGGTCGACAGGGCGTTCGTCGAGGTGATCGCGACCGCGCGCCACATCGAGCACGTGCAGGTCGTGAACGGGCTCGTACCGGGTCGGCTCACCGCCGCGCTGCGCGGCGAGCACGTCGGCACCATCATTCACACCGGCGCGCGTTAGGTCTGAGCTAGTTCCGCGTAGCGATCTGATGCCGCACAACGGGTCGGAACAATCGTTCCGGCCCGTTTCCTGTCTGGATCAATCAAGGCGGCGCAGCCGCGGCCGACCTCCGTGACTTTTCCGAGTGCTGTCCGAGACCAACTCCAGCCCGCAATTGCGCTTTCGCTACGGCGGAACCTACGCTATATATTCCTGCTATATAACGTGCGGGCGGGCTTGGATGGCGATCGAAGCGCTGGTCACCCTGAGGAGCGAGAACGTTCCGGCCGTGGGGCGAGAGCGGCTGAAGCTGCTCGAGGCGGTCGCGCGCGAGGGCAGCATTTCAGCCGGCGCACGCGCGATCGGCATCACCTACAAGGCGGCGTGGGACGGTCTCGATGCCATGGCCAACCTTTTCGGCAAACCGTTGCTGGTCAGCCGGGCGGGCGGTCGCGCCGGCGGCGGCGCGACGCTGACGCCGACCGGTCACGCCGTCATCGAGGCGTTCAGAAGAATGGAGGCGGAGATGGTCCGCGTCCTGCGGACGGTCGAGCCCGAACTTGCCGAGGCCGGCGTTTCACCCCTGGATCTTGTCTCGGGATTTCTCATGAAGACCAGCGCACGCAACGCGATCCGCGGCAGTATCGTCAAGATCGTCTCCGACGCGCTGAGCGCCGAGGTCGAAATTCTGGTTTCGCCGGAAACGACGATCTATTCACTCGTCACGCACGCCAGCATGGAAGAACTGGGGTTATGCCCGGGCCGATCGGTGACTTTGCTGATCAAGGCGCCGTTCGTTGCCATCGGGACCGGCAAGACAGCGCCGAAGACGTCCGCGCGCAATTGCGTCCGGGGAACCGTCAACCGATGCGAGACGTCGGATGTCAGCGCGGAGGTCGTCCTCGACATCGGCGGCGGCAAGACGCTTACGTCAAGCATCACCTCGCACAGCGCCAAGTCGCTTGGCTTGTCGCGGGGAAAATCTGCATTCGCCCTTTTCGACGCGGCGCACGTCATCGTTGCCATCAACTAGCCGGGCCGTCGCCGGCTTCCCTGAGATGAAAGCAACCGTCGTCAAAGCGTCCGAATGCGGCGACCACGATCGAGCGGATCGACGCCTCCGCCTTCAGCAGCATTTCCTCGTATTCCCCGTCGGGTGTTGACTCCGCAACGACTCCGCCGCCCACGCCGATCGAGAACCTTCCGTCAGCCGATACGATGGAGCGGATCACGATGCTCAGGTCGGCAGCGCCATCATCACCCAGCCAGCCAAGCGCGCCGGAATAGATCCCACGGGCGCGCTGCTCCAATCGGTCGATATGCTCGAGGGTACGGAATTTCGGCGCGCCGGTCATCGATCCTCCCGGAAATGCGCCGCTGCGCAGCACGTCGATGAGCGTGTGCTCCGGCTTCAAAACGCCGCGTATGGTGCTCACCAGTTGGTGGACGGTCTGATACGTTTCGACGTCAAACAGGCTCGGCGCGGACACGGTTCCGCTCTCGCAGCCGCGCGACAGGTCATGGCGCAGGAGATCGACGATCATCCCGTTCTCCGCCCGGTTCTTTCGGCTGCGCCGGAGCGTTTCGATCAGCCTCTTGTCTTCCAGCGGATCGGCATCGCGCCGGACCGTGCCCTTGATCGGCTTAGCCTCGATGTTGCCGTCGGCATCGACAGCGAGAAATCGCTCCGGCGACGCGCTGAGGACGGCTCCGCCCGGCCATGTGAGGAAAGCCGCGAACGGGGCCGGATTGACGCGCCGCATGGTGCGATAAACCTGGAGCGGCTCGACGGGCGCGGCGCAGGAAAGCTCGTTGGTCAGGCAGACCTGATAGGTCTCGCCTTGCGCGATCAGGTCGAGACAGCGCGCGACCTTGGAAAGGTAGCCCGCTTTTCCATCTCTCATGAGGAACTCAAGCGGCTGCTCGCCGACCATGGGGGGTGATTTCAAAGGCGGGCTTTGCGCCGATTCAATTCGCTTCAGGGTGGATTGGATCCAGTGCTGCGCGCGGCCGGCTTCGTCCGGGCTGTCGACGGCGCAAACATAGGTTTTCCCGCTCAGATGGTTCACGGCGATGAATCGGTCCGCATGGATCAACAATGCGTCGGGCGTCGCCGCGCGCCGCTCGGTCGGCGAACCACAATCGTGTCGCAGCTCGTAACCGAACCAGCCCACATGCCCGCCGACGAAAGGACAGGGCGGCGGCGATTGCGGCCGGGCTGGATGCTCTTTTTCAAGATACTCGAATATGCCGGTGGTCTCGGTTCGGTGACCGCGAGCGTCGTCGATCGCGATGGTCCGCTCGCTGCTGCGATACTGGATGGTCGCCGCATGTGGCCCCGATGCGTCCCCGATGTAGGACCATTGCGACAGCGCCGATCCGGCGAGGTTGCTGTCGAGCCAGAAGGCGAAGGGCTGGTCGGCAAACAGCGAACAGAACGCCGCCTCGGTGTCGATCGCACGCGGGATTTCAAGCCAGAATACCTTGCGGCTCGCCGCGGTCGGCGCCGGTGCGCGGCGCTTGCGCGCGCGCGCCGGAGGCGGCGTCGATGGTCGTCCCGAGGCGCGAAACGACAGATCGCGAAAATTTCGCAGCAGAGTGCGGCCGTCTTCCGTCAGGATTGACTCGGGGTGAAATTGAACGCCCCACTGCGGCCGCGCCCGATGGGCGATGGCCATGACGAGACCGTCCTCGGTGCGGGCAATTTCCTCCAGAGCGGAGGGAAGGGGTCGCTCGACGACAAAGGAATGGTAGCGCGCCGCGTTGAACAACGGCCGCATGCCCGCGAAGAGGCCAAGTCCTTCATGCACGATTCTGGAGGTGCGGCCATGGACCAGAGACGGAGCCCGTTCCAGTGACGCGCCCGACGCAATGGCGATGCCCTGATGGCCGAGACACACGCCGAGCAGGGGCACCGTGGCGGCTTCGATGGCAGCCCTGCACAGGCCGAAATCCGCCGCCCGGTCGGGCCGCCCCGGTCCCGGCGAGATGACGATGTTATCGAAACGCTGTCCGGAGAGTTCGTCCCAGGTCGCCGCATCGTTGCGGAGGAGAAAAGGTTCTTCCTGATTGATGTCCGCGATCAAATGCACAAGGTTGCAGGTAAATGAATCGTAGTTGTCGATTATCAGCGTCCTCACCAAACTGACCTCGACAGGCCGTGGCGCCAGCGCGAAGCGGCGGGCGCGGAGAGATTCACTCGCAACTGATCCGCGGACGAGTTTTGCGCCACGCTGCGACCTGATTCAAGGCGGCGAGCGTCGAACAACGCAAGACGGGACGGTTCGTTCAGGCCGATTGGGAGGGGGCGCCGTCCGGATCTGCCGCGGCGGGGGCCACGTTCGGCGGACGGCGAGAAACTACAATTGCTCCGCGACCGCGCCCAGCAATTTCTTGGCTTCCGCCCGCGCCAGCTTTTCATAATGAAAGAAGGGATACCGGTCGCTCTTCTCCAAAAGAACTTCGAGCTGGATTGTCCGTCGCGTATCTGTATCGCTGTCCACCACGTCGATCAAAAGCCTGCCCCAGAGCTTTCCGAAAGGGGCGTGATCGTCCAGCGCAAATTTCGTGTCGTCTACCTTGAAAGGCATTCCAGTCCCCATTTGATTCGAAAGCCTGGACACTCGTCCTCGACCGGCTCTCCGAATAGCTCGGCAGGGGGCTGCGATGCAACTGGGGAATCCGGGTTGCGACGACAGGCCGGATGTGCAATGGGCCGAAGTCTGGCTCTGCGCGTCATCGTTTCCGACGGCGCAGGCCGGATGCCCTCAGAGAAAAGCACCGAAAACCCGATCCGGGACAACGCGCGCTGCCCCGCTCCCCGCCGACGGCTTGATCGCCAGCCGCCCGATAGCCAGATGCAGACGTGACGGCGGCGGCTGATGCCTGCCGGCAGGCAAGCGGGAGAGGGATGGACATGACGGCTTCAACGGAACGCGCGGTCCTCGCCGGAGGGTGCTTCTGGGGCATGCAGGACCTCTTTCGCCGGCATCCCGGCGTGATCTCGACCCGGGTCGGCTACTCCGGCGGCGAGGTGCCGAACGCGACCTATCGCAATCATGGCAACCATGCCGAGGCCATCGAGATCGTCTTCGATCCGACCGTGTTGAGCTACCGGCAACTGCTGGAATTCTTCTTCCAGATTCACGATCCAACTACGCCGAACCGGCAGGGCAACGACCGCGGCCCGAGCTATCGGTCCGCGCTCTTCTATACCAGCGACGAGCAGAAGCGGATCGCCGAAGACACCATCGCCGACGTCGACGCGTCAGGTCTTTGGCCGGGGAAGGTCGTCACCGAGCTTGCGCCGGCCGGCCCGTTCTGGGAGGCCGAGCCTGAGCATCAGGATTACCTGGAACGCTATCCGGACGGCTACACCTGCCACTTCGTCCGGCCAAACTGGAAGCTGCCGCGCCGGCGGGAAGCCGGCCAGGCGATGGCTCGTGAAGGCCGGTGAGGGCGGGTGGAATTTTTCTCGGCGGAGCTGCTTGGAGCCAATGTAAGACAGACGTGACGGGCCGCCGGTTGACGGTCCGATCTGGATTCGCCATGTTTACGGGATGCTGATAACGAAACTCGATCTGACCGGGTTGAAGTGCCCGATGCCGGCGCTCCAGACCCGCAAGGCGTTGAAATCGCTGACGCCCGGCGACCTGCTGGAGGTGCATTGCACCGACCCGCTCTCGGTGATCGATATTCCGAACCTGGTCCGGGAGACCGGCGATTCCGTGGAAATCACCGAACGCGCGGAGCGGCGGATCGTTTTTTTGATCAAAAAAGGCGGAGGTCCGGTACCGCTGGACGCCCGTTTCTCGCTGCGATCCTGGTGTCCCTACGTCAAGTGACCGTCTGCAAGGCTTCGTCGGCCGATGAGAGGATGGCCGAGACGGTCATCTCCCCATGAACATTGGACAGATTCTACGGGCGCGCGTTCTAGAGCGTTTTCAAGCGAAGTGGCTACCGGTTCGCGTCAAGAAAACGCGTCAAATCAAAAATATAGAGCCCGCTTCTGATTCCATCAGAAGCGGAAAGGCGCTATGGGCGCGCGCCGTTCCCGCGCACCCGGCGGATCATCTGTTCGACGTGCGGGATCGGCGTTTCCGGCTGGATGCCGTGGCCGAGATTGAAGATCAACCGGCCTCCGGCAAAATTCGTCAGCACGTCATCGACCGCGCGATCGAGCGCGTCGCCTCCCGCGATCAGCGCCAATGGATCGAGATTGCCCTGAACGGCGACCCGGTTTTGAACCCTGTCCCGGATCAATGACGGCTCGGTTGTCCAGTCGATGCTGACGGCGTCGACGCCGGTCGCCTCGATATAGGACGGCAGCAGCGCTCCCGCCCCGCGGGGAAATCCGATGATCTTCGCATCCGGAACCTGGCTGCGCACGCCTGCGACGATGCGTTTGGTGGGTTCGATCGACCAGCGCGCGAATTCGCGCGGCGGCAGCACGCCCGCCCACGTATCGAAAATCTGCAGCGCATCCGCGCCCGCCCGGAGCTGGCCGAGCAGATAGCGGATCGAGTTGTCGACGATGGCATCGATGATTTTCGCGAAGGCGTCCGGGTGGCGATAGGCCATCATCCGGGCGGGCGCCTGATCGGGCGTGCCCTGTCCGGCGACCATATAGGTCGCGACCGTCCACGGCGCCCCGCAGAAGCCGATCAAAGCGGTCTTTGAATCGAGCTCGCGCTTGACGCGGCGCAGCGCCTCGAACACGGGTTCGAGTTTCGTCATATCGGCGTCGTGCGAAAGCGTCGCGACCTTGTCCGGCGTATCCAGCGGATCGAGCCGTGGGCCTTCTCCGGCCTCGAAGCGCACCGAGCGCCCGAGCGCGTAGGGAATGACGAGGATGTCGGAGAAGATGATCGCGGCGTCGAAGGCGAAGCGGCGGATCGGCTGCAACGTCACCTCGGCGGCGAATTCCGGCGTGAAGCAGAGGTCGAGAAAGCCGCCGGCTTTGGCGCGCAACTCGCGATATTCGGGCAGATAGCGGCCCGCCTGCCGCATCATCCAGATCGGCGGCACGGCCTGGCGATGGCCCGAAAGCACCGCGAGAAAGGGTTTGGTGTTCGAATCCTGTGCCAAGGCGCGTTCCGTCAATGGGTTGAGTTCCACTTGGTCTGATACACGACCGGCGGGGTCTTGGCCACGGCATCCGGAAGCGCCTGTGAGCGTTTCTGCACCCTACAGCCCCATCATATTGCCTGAAACGAACCTTTCTGCCGCCTCAATGGTTTGAGGAGGTGTCGGTATGTGAAGCATTCGCAAGAGGTGACACATGCGCAGCTACAGGGTGGTGTTTTCCGGGATTCTGGCCGCCGGCATCGCGGGCGTCACGCATGCCTCCATCGCGGAAGACTATCGCGGCACGTTCGCTCAGCGGATGGCCTGCACTCCGGACGTCTTCAGATTATGCGGTAGCGAGATTCCCGACGTCGGCCGTATCGTCGCCTGCCTGCGGCAGAACCAGATGCAGCTCGGCGCGCCCTGCCGCGCGGTGTTCGAGTCCAATGCCGAGGCGACCGGCGACGACGCCGTGGCGGCGAAAGCAACCGGTAGCGCTGTCGGACCCGCCGGCCGGCAGTAGGCCGCCACCGGGCCTGCGGCCAGTTCGGGATTCAACGAGGGCAATCCCGGCATTCCAAAAAATGCGAACCGGTTGGAGGCCTGCGTCGTTGCCATGATGTGCTTTGCCACCACCGGTTCCCGCAGGAGGCCACATGACAGGGACATCATCGACATCGCCGCGCAAGTCGGCTCGTCGCACGAAAACGAAGAGCGGGGCGAAATCGTCGGTGCGCCGGAAGAAACCGGTCCGCAAATGGTCGGGCAGGGTCATGGCGACGAGCGATGCGCTCGATCTGAAGCAGGGTGTGTTCAAACAGCGTAGCGCTGCCGCCATCGCCCGGTCGCTGAAGCGCTCCGCCGAGCAAAGCCATCGGCGCAAGAGCGATCCCTACCGCTCCGCGATGTCGATGCTGGTGTTCTATATCAATCGCGGCGGCAAGAACCTCTCCGCTTCTCGCCGCCGCACGCTCGAAGCCGCCAAGGACGAACTGCGCAAAGCGTTCGGCAAGGCCGGCTGAGCGCCGGGGCCTTGATCGCTTCTGCTTCTGACAGAATCGTTGCGAGGCGTCGCGTCGAAGCAATTTGGATTGACAGGATTGACAGTCCGGGGCGCCATGGCCTAGAAACCGCGCGACCCGGGCGGCTTGGCCGCGAGCCGGGAATGTCATGTTGCTGTTGTCGGCCCGTCGCATACGGCCTTTGGAAAATTCAGGAACGTTCCCATGAAGGTCCGTAACTCGCTGAAATCGCTGCGCTCGCGTCATCGGGACAATCGCCTGGTCCGCCGCAAGGGCCGGGTCTATGTGATCAACAAGACCCAGCGCCGCTTCAAGGCCCGTCAGGGCTGATTAGCGCCGCAGCCTTAAACGCCGCCTTAAACTTCGTCATCACAGTTCGCTGACACGCCTGCGCCTGCGTGCGTTTGGTCGCGCTTAAAGCTCTTCCGCTTCTGCCGGAACCAGAAGCGTGCGCCCATGATTTTTCGATGTGACGCGTTTTCTGCACGCGAACCCGTGCCCGCACCGCCCGAAAACGCTATAGTGGCGGCCAGAAGTTCGCCTGATCCGGACCGCGCGAATGCAACGGAAACTCTCAGCGAGAGGGTGCATGTGCCTCGCAATTCTAGTCGCCGCAGCCGGAGTTCTCCCTGCGGCCGCTTCCGCGCAGGCTCCGCCGCGCCACTCCCCGCACGGTGCCCCGCCTGAGGCCACTGAACCCAGGGACTTGCCGCCGTTGTCCTCGAAGCGGCCGCGAATTCCCGGAGATCAGGCCCATGGTCTCGATTTCCTGTTCGGGGCCCTCAAGGCTGCGCCGGACGAGGAGAGCGCCAAGCATGTCGAAGCCCAGATCCTGGCGCTCTGGAGCCGGACTTCGAGCGACACCACGGCGCTCTTGATGCAGCGGGCGAAGGTCGCGATGCATGGCCAACAGTTCGACATCGCGCTCAAGCTGCTGGACGCGGTCTTGAAACTGCATCCGGACTACATCGAGGGATGGAGCCAGCGCGCGACGCTGTACTATGTGCAGAACGACTACCAGCGTTCGCTCGAGGACATCGAGCAGGTGCTGGTCCGCGAGCCGCGCCATTTCGGCGCGCTCGCAGGTCTTGGCATGATCATGCAGGAACTCGGCGACGACAGGCGCGCGCTCGATGCCTTCCGCAAGGCACTCGCCGTCAATCCGCACCTCGAAAACGTGCGTGAGCGGGTCAGGACGTTGACCGAAAAGGTTGAAGGGCGAGACATCTGATGTTCGCAAGCAGGCTGAAAAAGCGACGTCGACGGCCGCACGATCGACATCCATCTCCGGGGCAGGCCAGGGATATGCTTCGCTCGAAAACCTATGGAAACACCGCAGAGCCGGCTTGTGATTTCATCAGAAGCGAACAGCCTCTGCTGCCCTTAGAGTCTGTTTCAACTGCGGTGAGTCAGACTCGTCGCTTATCCTTTTGTTGAGCAGGATCTTTTCCGGAAACCGGTTTCCACTTTTCGGGATCATGCTCTAATGCAACGTGCTGCTTTCGCGCGCCGCCGCGTAAAGCCGCTGCAGTTCAACTTCCAGCCGCTCGTTGACCATCAGCAGTGCCATCAGCGCCCCGCGAATGTCGCCATTGCATGATGCCACGATTTCGTCGATCAAAGCCTCGCCCGCTTCAAAACTCATCTCATGTACTCCGGTTCGATACGCCTCACTTTTCACCGAGAACGTGAATAAAGTTTGCGAGTCGATTGGGTGCTCCTGTGGATTACGTGGATAACCGGCTGCGTCCGGGCAGGAAAATCGCTCTTGGAGTCTGTTTCAACCGCGTTGAATCAGACTCCTTGCTTATCTTTTTGTTGAGCATGATTTTTCCGAAAACCGCTTTTCACTATTCGGGATCATGCTCTAAACGCCCGCGTCGCCGTCCGGACCGACGAAGGCGATGCGAACCATATTGGTCGCGCCGGGGGTGCCGAGCGGCACGCCGGCCACGATGATGATGCGCTGGCCCGCCTTGGCGAAACCATCGCGGAACGCGATGCTGCCGGCGCGATCGACCATGTCGTCCTGGTCGTGGGCGTCTTCCGCGACCACGCAATGCACGCCCCACGCCACGGCCAGCTTGCGGCCGGTCGCGAGGTTCGGCGTGATGGCGACCACCGGAAGTTTCGGCCGTTCGCGCGCCATGCGCAGCGCCGTCGATCCGGAACTGGTCCAGCAGATGATCGCGGAGAGGTCGAGCGTTTCGGCGATCTGGCGCGCGGCATCGGCGATGGCGTCGCCGACGGTGGGCTCGGGCTCGGCGCGCTGCGCATTGAGCACGCCGCGATAGATCGGATCGCGTTCCACCTCTTCGCCGATCCGGTTCATGGTGGAGATGGCCTCCACGGGATATTTTCCGGCCGCGGATTCGGCGGAGAGCATGATGGCGTCGGCGCCTTCATAAACGGCGGTGGCGACGTCGGAGACTTCGGCGCGGGTCGGCACCGGCGACTGGATCATCGATTCCAGCATCTGCGTTGCGATCACCACCGGCTTGCCGGCGCGCCGCGCCATCCGCGTCATCTGCTTCTGAAGGCTTGGCACCTGTTCGAGCGGCAATTCCACGCCGAGATCGCCGCGCGCGACCATCAGCGCGTCAGCCATTTCGAGGATTTCGGGCAGGCGGTCGATGGCCTGCGGTTTTTCGATCTTGGCCATCACCGAGGCGCGGCCCCGGATCATCTTCTTGGCCTCGGCCACATCGTCCGCGCGCTGCACGAACGACAGCGCGATCCAGTCGACCCCGGCTTCCAGCGCCGCGTCGAGATCGGAGCGGTCCTTCTGCGTCATCGCCGACATCGGCAAATCGGTATCGGGCAGGCTGACCCCCTTGCGGTCGGACATCTTGCCGCCGACGACAACGCGCGTCACCGCGCGCTCCGATGAGGTCTCCTCGGCGATCAGGCGCACCTTGCCGTCGTCGAGCAGCAGCGTGTGGCCGGGGCGCAGCGCCGCCAGGATTTCCGGATGCGGAAGGTGGACGCGGGTCTTGTCCCCCGGGGTTTTGTCGGAATCCAGCACGAACGTGTCGCCGTTGTTCAACTGGATCGGGCCGTCGGCGAACGCGCCGAGCCGCAGCTTGGGTCCTTGCAGGTCGACCAGGATGCCGATCGGGCGGCCGTAGCTGCCCTCGACATTGCGGATCGTCGCCACCAGTTCGCGCATCTTGTCATGCGAGGTGTGGCTCATGTTGATGCGGAAGACGTCGGCGCCCGCCTCGAACAGACGGCGAACCATGGCGCTGTCGGAGGAGGCCGGCCCGAGCGTGGCGAGTATCTTGATGCGGCGAAGACGTCTCATGGCTTACGTCCGGGCAAGGCGTCTGGCGTCAGTCCGGACGCGCCCGGAGGGGAGCCACCCGCTGGATCGGGCAGACCCGGAAATGAACCCTGGGACGGCATCCCGGGCATCTGCGGCCCGTGTTCGCCGGATTCCGTCAATTGAACGGTCCAGGCACGCTGGTCTCCGGTATCGATCTCGAAAAAGCCGGTGCGGTCGAAGCCGCGTGCCAGACAATTGTCGGTGCCTCTGATGGTGAATTCCTTGTCGCGCGAGCACATAAAAGCCTGTCCCGACCATTCGCCGCCATGGTCGTAATCTAGAGCATAAATATAGTAGTAACGTGCGATAAGCGTCCCGCGCAGCAGCGTTTCGCAGGCACGCGATGAAACATTCCACCACCCTTCGGTGGTCCAGCCCTCGGCGTCCTTGTAGCCAAGGGCGATGCCGACGCGGCTTGAGGTGTTGTTGCAAAGCCGGAAATCGGCAGCCGCGGGCGCCGACCACAGGCAGACGATCAGGATGCCGAGCGCGGGCAAGAGGCCCGCGGTGCTCGTGGGCAGCGAGACCGGTGGAGGAGGGAAAGGATCTGATTTCGTCATTTAGCGGGGCAAATCGTTTTGCGTGATTTCGCGTGACCCGTTATGGCCTGTCAACGGCTGGAACCTGCTTTTCACGCCAAGGTGCGCATTTTCCAACCTGCAAACTCCTATTTGCGCTGCGATATGGTAGAATCCATGACTAGTCCAACCAAATGACTAGTCCAACCAAACCTCCGTTTGGAGGGGCGATGACGAGATCGGCTCATGACCATTGACGACAAAACAAAAACGGAACTGGAAGCCGCGGTGTTCCGGCGGCTGGTGGCGCATCTGCGCTCCCGGAGCGACGTGCAGAATATCGACCTGATGAATCTCGCCGGCTTCTGCCGCAACTGCCTGTCGAACTGGCTCAAGGAGGCGGCCGACGAAAAAGGGGCCGCCATGACCAAGGACGAAAGTCGCGAGGCCGTGTATGGCATGCCCTACGAGACCTGGAAGACGAAGCATCAGGGTGCGGCGACGCCGGAACAGCTCGCGGCGATGAAGAAAAGCCAAAACGGGCACTGACCGTTTCTGGGCACACTGTTGCCTTCGCAGGCCTGTGCGTCGCTGTGGATGAGCGCGATGGCGCCTTGACGCCGGGCACGCCGCTCGGGAGTGTCAGTCCCTCACGTGTGGTGGGCGGCCAGCGCGTCCAGGCTCACATTTTTCATCGTCATCATCGATTGATCTCAGGAGTAGCAGGATGGCCATCGCCGTCGCCGCCAAGGAAGAGCCCGCGACCAGTTTCGCCAAGGACCAGCTCAAGGCCATCATCGAGCGCATCGAGCGGCTCGAAGAAGAGAAGAAGACGATCTCCGACGATATTCGCGACGTCTACGCCGAAGCCAAGGGCAACGGATACGACGTCAAGGCGCTGCGGACGATCGTGCGGATGCGCAAGCAGGACGCCAACGAGCGTCAGGAACAGGAAACCATCCTGGAAACTTACATGCAGGCACTGGGAATGCTGTGAAGGGTCGTCGCTTGCCTGAGTAATTCCAGCAAAAGCTCGCAACCTGTTTTGCGTCCGGAATTGCACCGGCAAAGTGCGGGATCAGACAGCCAGCCAGCAGGAGGCAAAAATGGCCCAGACGATCACGCGCGGCATCAAATCGCTGCTTGAGGAAGCGAACCGGGAAATCGAGACCATGAGCGTGGCGGACGCCAGGGCGGCCGTCGAGCGCGGCGATGCCGTTCTCGTCGACCTCCGCGATCCGCGCGAACTGGAGCGCGAAGGCAGGATTCCCGGCGCGTTCTTCTGTCCCCGCGGCATGCTGGAATTCTGGATCGATCCTGAAAGCCCCTACGCGAAACCGATCTTCCAGGAGAACAAGAAATTCATCTTTCACTGCGCCTCGGGCTGGCGCTCGGCCTTGGCGGCGAAGACCGCGCAGGACATGGGTCTGAGGCCAGTTGCGCATCTCGGCGGCGGTTACAAAGCCTGGCGCGATGCGGGGGAAGCTGTCGAGACCGTCGAGCCGAAGGCGAAGGCGTGACAGGACCCCGTCATGCCGGCCTTGTGCCCGGCATCCACGTCTTCGTGGTCTGACCTTGCAAAAGACGTGTATGGCCATGACAAGCACGGCCATGACGGCGGTTACATTGATGGTTTCGTTATACGGGCATGGCGCGCCGTTTCCGCTCGCCTGAGACCCGCGGGTCGATTTTTCGGGAAGAAGATGGATCGCCGGGCATGAGACAAGCGGAAGCGACGCCGTCCTTCAACCGGCGATGTCCGGCAAATGACATGCAAGCGGAATACCTGACCATGACCGTCACCGCCGACGATCCCCTCGTTTCCACCGAATGGCTGGCCGCGCATCTCGGCGACGCCGGGCTCAAGGTCGTCGACGCCTCGTTCAAGATGCCGGGCGTGCTGCCGCTGCCGGTCGATGATTTTCTTGCCGCGCATATTCCCGGCGCGGTGTTTTTCGATGTCGATGCGGTGTCTGATCGCGCTTCGCCGCTGCCGCATATGTATCCGGATGCCGCGCAGTTTTCGCGCGATGTCGGCGCGCTCGGAATTTCCACCGGCGATATGGTCGTGGTCTATGACACCGGAGGCTGGGTCGCCGCGCCGCGGGCGTGGTGGATGTTCCTGTCTTTCGGCCACGGCGACGTTCGCGTGCTCGATGGCGGCCTGAAGAAATGGCGCGCGGAGGGGCGTCCCGTTGAATCCGGTGCGGCGTCGCCGAAATTAGGCAACTTCACGGCGGCGTTCGATCCGGCTTGCCTGCGCAGCCAAGCGCAACTCGTGGACAACCTGTCGTCGCAGCGCGAGCAGCTTGTCGATGCGCGTGCGGTTGACCGTTTCGAGGGCCGCATCGCCGAGCCGAGGCCGGGCCTGCGCTCGGGCCACATCCCCGGCAGCCGCAACCTGCCGTACAGCGCGCTGTTCGACGCCCGGACCGGCACCATGAAATCGCTCGGTGAATTGCGCGCGGCGTTTGCCGGCGCCGGCCTCGATCTGGCAAAGCCGGTCGTCACGACCTGCGGCTCCGGCGTGTCAGCCGCGGTTCTCACGCTTGCGCTGTGTCGCCTCGGCGCGCGCGGCTCGGCGCTCTACGACGGGTCGTGGTCGGAGTGGGGATTGCAGGACGGCCCGCCGATCGCGACCGGCCCCGCCTGACCCTCTCACTCCAGCGCGAACGGCGATGCCGGCTGCAACGCGGGAGCCGGGGCTGCCGGTCGCATTTGCGGTCGCTGGACCACCTGGCTGCGATGGGCTCGTTTGGCGCGGGTCGCCTTCGCGGCGGATCGTTTGGCGGCCGGAGGCGCGGGATCTGGGGCCTGCGCTATCTGAGTGGGACGATGCACTGGCAGGGGTGGCTTGAAATGCGCTCCGAACGGCGACGTCATCGTTTCGGTGACCTCGGACGCGCCTGTCCCTGATTTGGGTGCGTCGGACTTCGCGACATCGGACTTCGCGACATCGGGCTTCGCGGCATCGGTTTTTGCGGCGTCGGATTTCGCGACGTCGGTTTCTGCGATATCCGGTTTGACGGCATCGCCTGCCTCGACCGACGTCTCGACTCGCGACGGCTCCGATGGCGTTTCCACGGCTGCTTCGGCGGAGGGCGTCGGGTCCGCCACAGGAGGCGTGCCGGAATCGGACGATGCCGGGGAAGCCGCGGACGTGGTGTTGTCGGTCGCAGCCGAGGCTGTATCCGCGGCCGGAGCCGCGGTGCCGGTGGATTCCGGCGGCGCATCCGGTGCGATCGTCGCGGGATGCGATGTTTCGGTTTGCTCCGGGGCCGCCGGCTCGGCGGCCGGTGTATCGACCTGCAGCACCGCCAGCGTCGGCTGGTGCGTCTCCTCTCGCAATCCAAACGTAACTTCAGGCATCTGTTTGAGAGGCTGGCTTGCGAACTCTTCGTGCGTCGCTCGCAGCAGGGCTGCGGCGCCCAGGCCGAAGATCACCATCGAGACGGCCAGCACGATCGCAACGGACAGGAAACGGAAGCCGGGCAGCATGGGTATTGGTTTTCGCCTTTGCCGCGGATGAGCGACGGTGATCGAGCCATCGGAACGCAGTGAGGCACACGCCTGACCGAATCAGGCGTTTTGAGACTATCGCAACGAACGCGACCACGCTCCCCAAAAATCGCCAGGGCTGGCGCCGGTTTCGCCTGATCTGGCGGAACCAGTGAGGCACGAAGGCCACGCTTCGCCGCGAATTCGAGATTGTGACGGAATCCGGGAGGATTTTGACGGGATCGTCTTGAATGCGCCGCTATCCTGCGCGATGCCGGCCGTTAACGATCCGGTGGTTTGTCGGGCTTATACAAGGGTAATGATGATCAAACCCATTCTGACGGTTTTCGCGGCGGTCCTGGCTGGCGCAGCGGGAACTTCGCTCGCTTCGGCGCAGGCGTATCCGCCCCCTCCGGGCACTATTTATTCCGCGTCGCCGCCCGCATACCCCGGTGAACCCGCATATCCGGATGAAGATGGCCGCCCGGCTGCGATAGATGGGCTTCCTGATTTCGATTCGGCGGAGGATCAGTCGCCGCAGCTGCACGATTCCGCCGCGCTCCCTGCGCCGGGTCCGATCATGTCGCCGGACGATCCCCGTTACGGCAGTCCCGCTTCCGCTCCGGCCTATCCAAACGGCGGCATGGCGCGTGGACCGGTGATGTCGCCGGATGATCCGCGTTACGGTCAGCCCGGTCCCGCGCAGTATCCGACGCGTGCGCCGGAAACGGTTGCCTCGACAGGCGGGCCGACCGCAGGTTTCGCGCCGCCGGCGCCGGTTGGCGCGGACGGCAGGCCCACTCCGTTGTCGGCGCTGCCGCCGGACGAGCAGCCTGAAGCCGATCAGGGCGGCGAAAAGCAGTTGGCGCCGAGGCTGCGCCGTCAGGAAGTCACGTTCGCGACCAAGGAGCCGGCGGGCACCATCGTCGTCGATACGGCGAACACGTACCTGTATTATATTCTCGGCAACAATCGCGCGATCCGCTACGGCGTGCGCGTCGGCCGCGACGGCTTCACCTGGACCGGCGTGCAGAAGATCAGCCGCAAGGCCGAGTGGCCCGACTGGCATCCGCCAACGGAAATGATCGAACG
This sequence comes from Bradyrhizobiaceae bacterium, assembly GCA_044508545.1. Lineage (GTDB taxonomy): Bacteria > Pseudomonadota > Alphaproteobacteria > Rhizobiales > Xanthobacteraceae > Nitrobacter. The sequence goes on from JBIQHO010000007.1 coordinate 22,568, forward strand.
CCAGCCCTATCTGCCGCGCTTCATGGCCGGTGGTCCCGGCAATCCGCTCGGCGCGCGCGCGATGTATCTCGGCTCGACCGTTTATCGCATCCACGGCACCAACCAGCCCTCGACGATCGGCAAATTCGTTTCGTCGGGGTGTATCGGCATGCTCAACGAGGATGTCTCGGACCTGTTCGATCGCGTCAAGGTCGGCACCCGTGTCGTGGTGCTGCCGGGTGGTCCGCCGCATACGGACACGACGGCTTCCACGCAACCTGCCGCCGGTCAGCCTCCGATGTCGAGCGCAGCGCCCGTTCCGCAGCCGCCGCTGACGGCGAGCCTGCCGGGAACCCAGCCTGCCACCGTCGCGCCGCTGCCGGCGCCGGTCACGATCCGGTAGCCGCGCCCGGGCTGCTTCGAGATCGCCTGATGACCCCGGCGAATGAGCCGGTGCCTTCACAGGGACGGTTCTGAAGCGGGGACGGCTCTCAAGATGTGTCTTGAGATGTTACTTGTGCTGCGGCCGGTCTATCGCGGCCGCGGCCCTGATACCTGCGCGCCCTTGAGCCACGCGGCGATGTCCTCGATCATCTCGACGTAATAGCGCTGGTAGTTTTCCGGAATAGCGTCCGGCTTGGCGCCGGCGACCGAATGCGCCTTGGGCGCAGCCTGGTCGACAATCGGTCCGCGCGCGGTCGTTCGCGTGAGGCCATTGCGTGACGCGAGATTGCGGCTGCGCGGCCCGTTCATCGGGAACCGGCCGGTGGGTGCTGGCCATGCTTGGCGCGCCAGGCGGGTCCGGGGCCGCGCATATAGTGCAACTCGGGCCGGTAGGGATTGAACGCGATCGCGACGAAGTCGCGCCAGAACGCGCGAATCCCGTGAAGCCGCCCGCGGTGATCCCGCTTTTCGATTCGGTCGGAGGCTGACGCCGATACGCTGGTCGCCATGGTCGTTTCTGCCGTTTGGTCGCGAGCTTCCTGCCGGAAGGCCGCCGTGATCTCGCCGATACCGACATTCTCTGGTGAATTCGTTTAAAAAGCAGTTCGAATGAGACCGCTTAGAATGCTCTTCTCGTCAAGCTTTCCGGATGGTTAAGGCAAGGTTGCCCTTTGGCCGCCGCGTCGCTACATCAGCGGCAACAAACTTCCCCAAAACCAGACGCCCTCCTGACGGTCTCGCCGCAAGGGTGAAGGAGCGTCTGAAACACCACGCAACGCTTTCAGGGATCACGATGGCGCGCCAGTTCGTCTACTTCATGCAGGGCTTGTCCAAGACCTATCCGCCGAACCGGAAGGTGCTGGATAACATCCACCTGTCGTTCTATCCGGACGCCAAGATAGGCGTGCTCGGCGTCAACGGCTCGGGCAAGTCGACCCTGCTCAAGATCATGGCCGGGATCGACAAGGACTACACCGGCGAGGCCTGGGTCGCGGAAGGCGCGCGCGTCGGCTATCTCGAACAGGAGCCGCAGCTCGATCCCGCCAAGTCCGTGCGCGAGAACGTCATGGAGGGCGTCGCCAAGCAGAAGGCGATCCTCGACCGCTACAACGATCTCGCCATGAACTATTCCGACGAGACCGCCGACGAGATGACGAAACTGCAGGACGAGATCGAGGCGCAGGGCCTGTGGGATCTCGACAGCAAGGTCGATCAGGCGATGGACGCGCTGCGCTGCCCGCCGGACGATGCCGACGTCACCAAATTGTCGGGCGGCGAGCGCCGCCGCGTCGCGCTGTGCCGCCTGCTGCTCGACCAGCCGGAGCTGCTGCTGCTGGACGAGCCCACCAACCATCTCGATGCGGAAAGCGTGTCGTGGCTCGAAGGCCATCTGCGCAACTATCCCGGCGCGATCCTGATCGTCACCCACGACCGCTACTTCCTCGACAACGTGACGGGCTGGATCCTTGAACTCGATCGCGGCCGCGGCATTCCCTACGAGGGCAACTATTCGTCATGGCTCAAGCAGAAGCAGAAGCGCCTCGAGCAGGAAGGCCGCGAGGATGCCGCGCATCAGAAGACGCTGGCGCGCGAGCAGGAGTGGATCGCGGCCTCGCCCAAGGCCCGTCAAGCCAAGTCCAAGGCGCGCTACCAGCGCTACGAGGAGCTGCTCGCCAAGGCCAGCGACAAGCAGACCCAGACCGCGCAGATCGTCATTCCGGTGGCCGAGCGGCTCGGCAACAACGTCGTCGACTTCGAGGGCCTGACCAAGGGCTTCGGCGACCGGCTGCTGATCGATAACCTGACCTTCAAGCTGCCGCCGGGCGGCATCGTCGGTGTCATCGGTCCCAACGGCGCAGGCAAGACCACGCTGTTCCGCATGATCACCGGGCAGGAGAAGCCGGACGCCGGCAGCATCACCGTCGGCGAGACCGTGCATCTCGGCTACGTCGATCAGTCGCGCGACGCGCTCGACGGCTCGAAGAACGTCTGGGAGGAGATTTCCGGCGGCAACGACCAGATTCTGCTCGGCAGGAAGGAAGTCAATTCGCGCGGCTACTGCTCGGCGTTCAACTTCAAGGGCGCGGACCAGCAGAAGAAGGTCGGCTCGCTCTCGGGCGGCGAGCGCAACCGCGTGCATCTGGCCAAGATGCTCAAATCCGGCGCCAACGTTTTGCTGCTCGACGAGCCGACCAACGATCTCGACGTCGATACGCTGCGCGCGCTGGAAGAGGCGCTGGAGGATTTCGCCGGCTGCGCGGTGATCATCAGCCACGACCGCTGGTTCCTCGACCGCATCGCGACGCATATCCTCGCCTTCGAGGACGACAGCCACGTCGAATGGTTCGAGGGCAACTTCCAGGACTACGAGAAGGACAAGATGCGCCGGCTCGGCCAGGACAGCGTCATCCCGCACCGCGTGAAGTACAAGAAGCTGACGCGGTGAGATCGCGCGGAACGGGATATAAGCTCGGATTGCGCTGGCATTGCGAGGAAGCGTAGCTGACGAAGCAACCAATTCGTCGGATGTGTCGCTGATTGTTTCGCCTTACTCGCAATGACGGTACTACGCCGGATATTACCTATCCCGCCTCAAGGTCTGTCTTCATTGCTTGAAGCAGATTTTTGAAAGCGACGTTGCTCATGTGGAGCATTATTTGTATCCACTATCGCTTGCGCATACCTTGCTACGTCCTTCGACCCGAACAATTCGCAACGTGTTTGCCATAAGGCGAACGCTTTGGAATTTTTGTCAGGACGGATGTACCGCTGCGTCGTGAAGCGATTCAAGTAAGCCCAAATAAGCTTCTCGCTTTTCCTGATACCAACGATCACTGGTATTTGCTCGCCGCGCCATGAAATGATCGGCTATCGACTTAAGTAACGAGCCAATTCCTAAACCGGCGAGTAATGGTAAGAACCATTCCATCGGATAGTCAACTACTCCACCTTTTCCGCCAGCCACATCTTGATGAGCGACTGATAGGGTACGTCGCGCTTGTTGGCGGCGATCTTGATCTGCTCCAGCAAACTCACCGGCAGCCGCAGCGAAATCGCCGTCGTCGATGGCTTGAGGTTCGGGAAACGCGCACGCGACGCCTTGCTCCAGTCCACATAATCGGTGGAGTCATGGGTTTCCCAGAATTTGCGTTCCTCAGCCTCGCTCTTGAAAGCGGGAATGGGCTTAAGCTTGCTCATAGATCTTCCGCTCCTTTCGATTCATGTCGCGTGCCGAAATCACGCGAAGCAAGGTTCCGTTCTGCCTGAGTGTAAAGGTGATATGCAGCAGGCGGTCTTCAATCGTCTTCCCCAGCGCGTTGAAGCGCTGCTCGCTTCCGCTACGCTTTTCATCTTCGGCGACGATCAGCGGATCGCGGAAGAATATGCTTTCAGCTTCCGTCGCGCTCGCGTCATGCTTGTCCGCGCTCTTCCGGCGGTTGCCGTCGTCCCATTCAAATCCGGCAATCCGGTCGAGGTCGATCATCTCTGTATATTATGATAATATACATAATATACAAATACCCTCGATCGCTCTGATTCCGGGCGCGTGTCCCCGCCGAGGTATGGAACCAAAACGGCCCGGCGATCATTGATGATCCTGAATATTCGGGGTCATGCCGGCTGTGAGTCTGGATCTGGACGCGAGGGTGACGCCACGGAGAGCCGGTTTCGGCGACGGGGCGATGGCATCGGCGGTCATCGCTGCGCTTGTGATCTGCGGGCTGTATGTCGGCCGCGAGATTTTTGTCCCCATTGCGCTGGCGGTGCTTCTGAGCTTCGTGCTTGCTCCGCTGGTGGAAATTCTGGAGCGATGGCATTTTTCCCGCGC
>JBIQHO010000381.1:0-3230 GCA_044508545.1 Bradyrhizobiaceae bacterium
CGCTCGACGAGATCACCCGCTTCCGCCTCAACAACGACCTGCTGGCGCTGTGGCGTGACTTGCGCAAGACCGTCATCTTCGTCACCCATTCGGTGTTCGAGTCGGTCTATCTTTCGCGCCGCGTCGTGGTGATGACGCCGCGCCCCGGCCGGATCAGCGCCGAGCACCGCATCGTCACGGCCGAGCCGCGGGACGAGGATTTCAGGACCTCGGCGGAATACGCCGCCTATTGCCGCGAGGTGTCGGCCGCGCTGTCGCGGGCGGCGGCACGCCCATGACCGTCTCCGCTCCGTCGTCGCCGGCCGGCAGCGAGGCATCGGAGCGTGACCGGCGCGCGCCGGTCGCGCGGGTGATGTTGCCGGTCGCGGTGCTGGGAGCCGGCGTTCTGGCGTGGCATGTCATCGTGGAGGTCTATGCCATTCCGCCCTATGTGTTGCCGGGCCCCATGCTGGTGGCGACGACGCTGGTACAGGACTGGCCGATCCTGTGGCAATCGCTGCTGACCACCCTGCTGACCACCGCCGAGGGTTTTGCCGCAGCACTGGTGGGCGGCATCGCGCTGGCGCTGTTGTTCAACCAGTCGAAATGGCTGGAGCATGCGCTTCTGCCCTATGCGATCATCCTGCAGGTCACGCCGGTGATCGCGATCGCGCCGCTGCTTCTGATCTACCTGCCGCAGCAGACCGCGGTGGTGGTCTGCGCCTGGATTGTCGCGTTCTTTCCGGTGCTGTCGAACACCACGCTGGGTCTTAATTCGGTGGATCGTAATCTGGAGGGGATGTTCCGCCTCTACGGCGCATCGCGGCTGCAGACGCTGCGCTACCTGAGACTGCCGGCGGCGCTGCCCTACATTCTCGGCGGACTGCGCATCGCCGGCGGCCTGTCGCTGATCGGCGCGGTGGTTGCGGAAATCGCGGCCGGGTCGGCCGGCGCAGGTTCCGGGCTCGCCTACAGGATCGCGGAATCCGGTTACCGGCTCAACATTCCGCGCATGTTCGCGGCGTTGTTGTTGCTCTCGGTTGCGGGCATTGTCATTTATATGTGCCTTGCGGGGGTGTCGTATCTGATGTTGCGGCGCTGGCACGAAAGCGCGCTCGGGAGGGAGAATTGATGGCCGCGAACGGCCTGCCGGAAAAGATCGAGCTGCTGGTTTACGGGCCGCGCAAGCCGACCGTCGACAACGGCTTTACCGACCGCTTCGTGCTGCATCATTGCGAACAACACGCCGATCTGGACCGGCTTGCGCCTGCCGTCGCCGGGAAAATCCGTGGCATGGCCGTCACCGGTCTGGTTCCTTGCGGCAGCGCGGTGCAGGCGCGCTTTCCCGAACTCGAAATCATCTCGACCTTCGGCGTCGGCTACGATCACGTCGATACGGCTCACGCGCGCGACCACAACGTGATCGTCACCAACACGCCGGACGTCCTGACCGAGGAGGTTGCGGACGTCGCGCTCGGCCTTCTGATCGCGACGCTGCGCGATTTCGTCAGGGCGGATCGCCATGTGCGGGAGGGGGCTTGGGCAACGCGGAATTTTCCCTTGAGCGCCGGCTCGCTGCGCGACCGCACGGTGGGCATGGTCGGCATGGGCCGGATCGGTCAGGCGATCGCCCGCCGGCTCGATGCGTCGCGGGTGCCGGTCGTCTATCATTCGCGCCGTCCGGCCGCGGGTGTGTCCTATCGGCACTATCCGGACCTGATCGAGATGGCGAAGGCGGTCGATACGCTGATCATCATCACGCCCGGCGGCGCATCGACGGAAAAGCTGGTCAATGCCGATGTGCTGGCGGCGCTCGGGCCGCGCGGCGTCGTCATCAACCTGGCGCGCGGCTCCGTCATTGACGAACCGGCGCTGATCCATGCGCTGAAATCAGGCATTATCCTGGCCGCTGGTCTCGACGTGTTCGCCAAGGAACCGCATGTCCCTGAGGAGTTGCGCGCGTTGCCGAACGTGGTGCTGTTGCCGCACATCGGTTCGGCGTCGGTGGTGACGCGCAATGCGATGGACCAGCTTGTCGTTGACAACATCAGGGACTGGTTCGCCGGCAAGCCGCCGCTGACGCCGGTTCCGGAAACACCGGTGAAAGGGCGATAGCATGGAGACGTCGAGGGGTCGCGAGCCGGCGTCGCGCAAGCCGTGGCTTGTCCTTGCTGCCGTCGCGACGCTGATGACCTGCGGGTTGGCCGCATCGGCGCAGGATGCCGCGGCCTTGAAAAAAAGCATGATCGGGCAGTGGGAGCTGTCGACGACCGAACGCAGCAAGACCTGCGTCGTGACGCTTGGGAGCGAGTCGTCGCCGCACGGTCTCAAGCTCGACCTTGAGCCCGGTTGCGCGGTATCTCTGCCGTTCACGAAGGACATTGCGGCCTGGACCGTCGCTGGCCTCGATATCGTGCGCCTGCAGAGCGCCACCGGAGAACCGGTGATCGATTTCACCGAAGTCGAAAGCGGCATTTTTGAAGGCCGGCGGGAGAATGAAGGCATTTACATCCTGCAAAATCTCGCCGAAGCCCGCTCGCTCGCCAAATCGATGGATCAGATGATCGGCGACTGGGCTTTCGTTCGCGGCAACGGCCAGACCGTCTGCGGCATTACGCTGACCAACACCGAGGTCCCGCCGGACAATTTCCAGGCTTTTCTCAAACCCAAATGCGATCCTGCGATCGCCGGGTTCAAGCCGCAGGTCTGGCGGCTCGACCATGGTGAAATCCTGCTGATGTCGGCAAGCGGAGAAACCTGGCACTTCCAGGCCGACGACAATGCGCAGTGGCGACTCGTTCCCGACACCGCAAACCCGCTGATTCTCGTGAGACAGTAGACATCGTCATCTCCGACGCGGACTGATCGCCGGCCAGCCTGATGCGACTCGAGGCGCAGTGTGACGTTCGCCACAGCGCCACGCGCGCGCGCCGGTCATGCTTGGGAGCGATCTCAATGTCTCCCGTCAGCCGACATGCGTTGAGGATTCGCTTCACGACGAACACAGGAGGTCACATGGCCAGCATGAGCTTGAACGGCGGCATTGCGCCGCTGTCCGATGCCGAACTCGATCACGTGAGCGGAGGGTTGTTTCCCTTCATCGCCCTCGGCGTCGCCTTGGGAATAGCCTATTGCATCGCAGACGGCACGCTTGATCCTCCGCCTGCGCCCAAAGGCGATTTTCCGACCGGCCCGAAAAACGCTGCCTGATTAGCGGAATACGTGAGAGAAACGTCGCACCGCCTGGTGCG
>JBIQHO010000382.1:0-3222 GCA_044508545.1 Bradyrhizobiaceae bacterium
GACGTTCATGATCCGAATTAATGTAAATATTATTATTGGAGCCTTGTCGTGGCCAAGCCGTTGCCTGCCGCCGATCCTGGTAAAACTCGCCGCGAGGACAGGCCGCTTGTCGGCTGGTCCCGGGACGAGCATCGCAGTCAGAAACTGCAGGATAACGCTTTGGCCGCCGCCGCCGGCATGTCGATCGAGGCCGACGCGTTCAACGTCCTCATTCTCAACTACACCATGAAATGCAGCCTGGCCTGCGACTTCTGCTGCTATGGCTGCACGCCAAAGCGCACCGAAACGATGTCGCTGCCATTCGCTCTTGATCTCGTAGATCAGGCGGCTTCCCTCGGAGTGTTTGCCCAGGGCGGCTTCACCGGCGGCGAACCCCTGCTGTTTCTCCCTGAGATCAAACAGATTGCCGCGCGCATGCATTCCCATGGCATGAAGTTTTCCATGATCTCCGCCTGCGACTGGGCCAAAACCGACGAGGCGGCGAGCGCCACCGTCAATCCGTTGGCCGATCTTGGCATGGAGGTGCTCAGCATCAGCTATGACCCAACCCATGGCAAATGGGTGCCGCAGGACAATGTCCGGCGAGTGATCGCGGCTTGCGCACGCAAGGGGGTAAATGTGGTTGTCGCCGCCAGTTTCTATTCGGCGGAGGAGAAGCTGCAAAACATTTTCCCTGACCTTGTCGGCGATCCCAATGTCGAATTGGTCAACCGCCTGGTGCTACCGACCGGTAATGCCCGCAATCGCGGCCTGTCGCCCCAGAGCTACCAGGTGGAACTGCAACACGAGGCATACGCCTGCTACAAGCGCATTTATCACGACCTGACGGTGTTCTGGGATGGCGAGGTCTATCCTTGCTGCTCGGTGTTCAACCGGGCGACACCGGGATTGTCGCTGGGCAACCTCTATGAACGGACACTGGCCCAGGTCTGGGACCGGCTCGAAGGCTCGTTGATGTTCCGCTGCATGAAGCGGCAGGGCTTCAGCGCGCTGTATGACACCGTGCGCCGTCGCGATCCTTCGCTGGCGGCTCGGCTTCCTGACCCCGGCGAGGCCTTGGGTCCTTGTGAACTTTGCCATCGCGTCTTCAAAGATGAGGCGCTGGCGGCCGACATCGCGTCCGTCTTTACGGCGGTGGAGAGGGATCGCATCCGCGCCATCCTCGCCAGCGCGCGCAACGTCTCGGACGAGGTCAAGATCAGACGGATGCTGGAAGAGGCAATCGCCTGAAGAAGGTCACCACCAACGGAAGGAACTGACGAAGATGGCTACGCTCGAAGACCTCGAAACCACCCTGCTGTCCAATCCTGCGGCCCGCGCGCGTTTTCTCGCCGACACGCTCGAACTGTTCGAAAAAAATGGCGTCGATGTAAACACCGCCTTCTCGGGCGCGGCCGCCGATTCCTTTGATCTAACCGACGGCGCCCGCTTCCTGGGCGGTCTCGCGGCGTCCTCTGTGGTTATTACGCGTTCCAGCACGGGCCGCGGCGTCGGCGATCTCGGCGGCAATCCAGCGGCGTCAACCCTGGTCATCACCCGCTCCAGCACCGGCCGCGGTGTCGGTGACCTCGGCGCCAACCCGGCGGCGTCCACCTTGGTTATCACCCGCTCCAGCACTGGCCGCGGCGTCGGCGATCTCGGCACGGTGGCATCGACCGTGGTCATCACGCGATCGAGCACTGGCCGCCTTGCCAATATTGCCAATCAGCTCAAACAGGTCGCTCAGGCGCTCGAAAGCGAAAGCCTCGAACTCAACGCCCAGGAAGAGGCACTGCGTAACGCCGGCAATTGAGATGCGATCGCCCCAAAAAATTGCTGAGCGCCCCGGCACTGTCGAGATCAGCCCCGCCGGGGCGCCGGCGTCCTTGAATTCCCTGCGCCCCATCGAAGGCCGGCCTTTCGTGTGGCACACCGTCGGCGCGACGACCCCGACACAGAAAATGACCCTCCGCGCCATCGTGGGACGGGTGGCGCCGCTTGAGGCGATGATCGAGGCTAACAATCTGCGTCCGGTCTCATTCCTGACGCAGGCCATCCGCTCTGCCCGCGCTGTCGCCCAGATCGTCGTGCCGCAATTGGGGCTCGGAACCGGCTTCATGATCGCGGACGACTGCCTGATGACCAATAACCACGTCCTGCCAACCGCCGCCGTCGCCGGCAATGCTCAAGCGCGCTTCAACTATGAGATCGACGCTGACGGCAAGTTGTCGGAAGGAGTCTATTTCCGGCTACGGCCGGACCTCTTCTTCACCACCAACGAAAAGCTCGACTACTCCATTGTGGCGGTCGAGGACAGTCCCGGCCTGCGCTTCGGCAGCATCGCGCTGGAGCGCGTGCCCCTCGGCCCGAACCAGGGCGTCAATATCGTCCAGCATCCCGCTGGCGGTCCTAAGCAGGTCGCCTTGGTTGATAATGAACTGGTCTATTGCGACGAGGTGTTGGCACAATATCTGACCGATACTTTGCCCGGTTCGTCCGGCTCGCCGGTATTTGATGACAGTTGGCGGCTGGTGGCGTTACACAACAGCGGGGGCTGGATTCCAGAGCCCGGTACGCAGTCGACACATTTCCGCAACCAAGGAATTCTCGTGCGCGCCATCCTCGACGACCTGGTGCGCCAGGGCTTTGCGGCAGGGCATTAACAGCTCTCTTGCCGCAAGTCCCGCGCCTCACGTCGGCTCCTGCGCACCCATTTCTGCCCAGGGAATTTGCTCGCTTCCACATGACGTCATGACAGCGAACACGGGTGGAATCCGTGACACCAAGCCCAGCTCTCGAAGAAATCTAAACCAGAAATAATTCGCCAAGGTTCGGCGAACCGGTTGCTTCTGGTATTCAACGCCACGGAAAACGTAAAAGATTCGATCGTTCGTTGTGCTTGCTCTGCGAACGAGTTCCGCCTCGTGTCCAAGTGGAGAAACTCGTGCGATTCGCAGATGGCAAGTTTCGTTCCGTCCTTCGATAACGGGCATGTCCTCCATGCTCTCACTGGTTGAGTGGACCTCGAACTTCTGATCTTTCAGAAACTTGATGACTGCATCCTGTATCTCCCCCAGATTTTCTGGCCGGAGAGTCATCTTCCAACCGATCGTCGGTATCAGCATCAACACAATGAACCACCTAAGTGCGGAGGACTGTATCATGCCGGACGCCTGCGAGGCTGATTGATAAAACCAAACCCAACATAACTATACTTAACAAACTTTCAGATATGGCACTGTG
>JBIQHO010000383.1:0-3210 GCA_044508545.1 Bradyrhizobiaceae bacterium
ACTCACCCGTTGCATTGGCGATGCAGCCGATTATTGCCGCGGCCAATATCCTCGACATCACATGCTCGGCAAAGGCGGAAGGGGTGCTGTCAGGTAAGGGCAATGATCTTGCCATCCGCATCATCAGTTCGAACGAAATCGACGCCGATGCGATTGCGAGCTACGTCATCGACATCAAGAAGGCCAACCGCGTGGCCATCATGGTGCAGAACGATGCGTATGGGAACGACTTTCGGCAGCTTATCGAAACCAGGTTGAAGGCTGCATCGCATCCAATTCAAATCGTTGCCTCAGAGAAATTTCCGTTCCGCAGCACCGATTTTCGCGTCCCGCTCACCGCGGTCAAAGCCGCCAATCCCGACGTGGTGATCGTCGTCAATGCAGCCACCTCGGGCATGTCCGCCCTGATCGAGCAATATCGTCAGGCCGGCATTACCGCGCAGTTCGTTGCCGGAATCACGCTGCTTACGCCCGAGGTGGTGAACGCGTCGAAGGAGCTTCTCAACGGAATCGTCAGCGGGTCCGGCTATTTGCCCGAGCTTGAACCGCTGAAGGATCTCCCTGCGGCTCGGGAGTTCTTCCAGGCGTATCAGCAGGAAACCGGCCGCGTTCCCGGTGAGGAAGCCGGAATCGCAGCTCAAGCCGTAAGTGTTTGGGCGAGTGCCGTCCGCGCAACCGGCAGTCTCGAAAGGACCGTCGTAGCGAAGGCAATCCGCGGCAAGACCATCAAGGACACCAATTTTGGCGCGGTACGGTTCGCTGACAATGGACAAATGCTGACCAAGCCGAGCTTGTTCCGGGTCGTGGATGGTGCCGCCTGGAGACTCGAACTTGTCAAATAGCGTTCTGACCGGCATGTCCGGTTCGCCATCCCTTGAGGTGACGGGCATGACGGTCGCCTACGGAGCCCTGATCGCGCTCAACGATCTGAGTTGGCGCGTATCGGGGGGCGAGATCCTGGGGATCATTGGGCCCAACGGCGCCGGAAAAAGCTCTTGCTTCGCAGCGGTGACCAACTGCGTTTCTTACAGCGGAACCGTGGTGCTGGACGGCGCGGATGTATCAGAGAGGCCAACCAACGAGCTTGCGTTGCTCGGCTTGCGACGGACATTTCAGCAGAACAGCTTCTTTGGCGACCTGACCGTGCTTCAGAACGCCGAGGCGGCTCTTGTGACTGCTTATGGTGCGCCGCTTTATGAAGCCCTGCTGATGCCATGGCGGCTACACAAGCGCGCCTTGACCGCGGAATCGGCGGCAAGAACCCTTCTGGAGGATTTCGGCATAGGGAGCGAGTATTTTACAAAGCTTCCATCCGCCATTCCCTATGGCGTGCAGCGACTGCTATCGATCGCATTGGCTTACGCCAAAGGGGCTCGCGTTTTACTGATCGACGAGCCGGCGGCGGGAGCCGGCGGGGATGACATGAAGCATCTCGCGTCCCTTCTGCTCCGACTTAGAGAGAGCGGATTGGCGCTGGTGGTCATCGAGCACCACATGGACTTAATCATGTCCATTGCAGATCGCATCGTGGTTATCGACGCCGGCCGGCACCTCGCGGAAGGATCGCCTGCGGACATAAAAGCGAATCCTCTGGTCATAGAAGCATACCTGGGGCGCACGGAATGAAGGCGATGCTTGCCGCGGAGAACGTTGCTGTCCGCTACGGTGGCAGCGTCGCGCTTGACGGAGTCAGTATTGCGGTCGCACCCGGCCGTTTGATCGCCGTTGCGGGACCGAACGGTGCCGGCAAGAGCACGCTGGTGAATGCGCTGGCAGGATGGTCGCGCGGCTCTCCGCGCGTAACCGGCGAGGTCATTCTCGATGGCGTCAGGATCCGCGGACAGCAACCGCACCGTATCGCCAATCTCGGATTGCAGCATGTGCCGGAGGGCAAGAACGTCTTCGTCGAACTGACGGTTCTGGAGAATCTCTCGCTGGTCCGGGAGCCGATCGATAGGGCTGGCCGGCATCTCTATAGCCGCGAGGAAGTGTTCGCTCTGTTTCCCCGGCTTCAGGAGCGACAGCATCACAAGGGAGGACAGCTCAGCGGAGGGGAGCGGCAGATGCTCGCCGTCAGCCGCGCGCTCCTCTCGGGCCCGAAGGTGCTTTTGCTGGACGAGCCGTCGGTCGGTCTTGCGCCCCGCCTGGTGATGGAACTGCTCAACGTCATCCGAGGACTGGTCGACGGCGGCTTGCCGGTTCTGTTGGTCGAGCAGAATGTTCGGGCGGCGCTGGAGGTTGCCGACGAACTGTACGTCATGGAGCGAGGTCGAATCGTTGCTCACGGAGACGCGGCAACGATGCGTGACCACAGTCAGATCGTCGATGCCTATCTCGGCGGCGAGAGCCATTAGTGTTCGGATGAATATAACTCAACAGATCATCAACGGCCTCATCATCGGCTCCGGCTATGCCTGCATCGCGCTTGGATGGACGGTCCTGCTCGGCGCTGCGAGGCTTGTGAATTTCGCCCACGGTCAGATGTACATGCTGGCTGCGTTCGTATGCTGGTTTATCCTCACCCGCGTCGGGCTGGGATTTCCCGCGGCCGCTGCCCTCACCGTGGTTTGCTTCGTTCTCCTGGGGATAGGGCTGCAATTGCTCATGAACCGGCTGGTGATGGCGCAGAACCTTACCAGCTTGATGATCGTGACGCTTGGTATCGGATACATCCTCCAAGGCGGAGCGGGCATTCTGTTCGGTGGAGCTCCACAGACATTCCGGAGCGAGTTGAGCAGGGTGGAGTTCCGTTTCGATACGGTGTGGTTCACGGCACAGGACCTGATGGTGCTCGTGATGGCGCTCCTGCTCTATGGCGGCGTGTGGTATTTTCTGAACCGCACCTCTCGCGGCTCCTCTATCCGCGCTGTGGCGGAGGACCCGAAGCTGGCGCAGCTATTCGGTATCGACGCCCGTGTCGTCTACGTCGTCATTTTCGTGATCGAATCCGTATTGGTCGCGATATCCGCGATACTTGTCGCGCCGCGAAGTCCAATCCTCACGAGCATGGGTTTCGAGGAAGTGATTATCACGTTCGTCGTTGTCGTCCTGGGCGGCGGCGGAAGCGCCGGCGGCGCACTGATTGCCTCCCTGGCCATTGGTCAGTTCACCGCCCTTTTCGGAGCCCTGGTTTCGCCCGCTTATGTCACCGCGGCGATTTTCGGTGTGCTTTTGCTGTTTCTTGTGGTTCGCCCGAAAGGATTGAGCTTC
>JBIQHO010000384.1:0-3201 GCA_044508545.1 Bradyrhizobiaceae bacterium
CCGGCGGCTCGACGCCGGCGGTCGCCCGGTCGCTCCCGGCGCCGGCGGCAAAACTGACGGGGCACCGCTTTATCTGGTGAACGGAAAGCCCTCGCTCGACCTTACCTTGCGGCCCAACGAACGACTTAGACTAAGGATCATCAACGCCTGCCAGCGCAATGCAATCGCTCTCGGAATCCAGAATCTGGATGTCCGGGTCATGGCGATCGACAGCCAGCCGGCGGAGCCGTTCCTGGCGCGCAACGGCCGATTGGTGCTGGCGCCGGGGTCTCGGGTCGACGCCGTCCTCGATGCAACCTCTCCCGCAGGAACGACATCGGCGGTCAGCCTGCATGACGGCGGCAGCCCGCGGCAGATCGCCCAACTGCACGTCTCCGCGGACGGGCCGCTGCGGCCGGCACCGTTGCCAACATCCGCTCCCCTGCCGCCAGAGAGCCTGCCGGCGCGGCCCGATCTGAAGATCGCGTTGCGCGTCGACCTGCCGCTGGCCTCTTCCGGTGGAAAACCGACGTCGTGGGCGGCTCCGGTGCAATTCAGCACCAGTTCGGCTCCGGCGTTTCGGGTCAAGCACGGCCGAACCGTGGTGCTCGCTCTGAGCAACCCGGCAGCAGTTCCCATGGTGTTTCATCTGCACGGCCACCACTTTCGTCTGCTCGACCGGCTCGATGACGGCTGGAAGCCGTTCTGGCTGGATACCGTTCTGGTCGATGCCGGACAGACCCAACGCGTCGCTTTCGCCGCCGGCGTCGCCGGAGCCTGGCTGGTCGAGACCATGGCGGTGGAATGGAGCGCGCCGCGTCGGGTGCAATGGTTCGCAGTGGAATAGCGTTTTCGAGCGAAGCGAAGGGGCTACCGGCTCGCGTGAAGAAAACACGTCAAAAACCGGTTTCCGCTTTTCGACGTGCTAAGAGCCTGTTTGGGAAGTTTACCTGTCCGGGCGTCCCGGACGCGCTGGGGCATGAAGTGGCGCTGCGCAGACCCGGGATCGTTGCAGAAACCTCGCAAAGACCCCGCTCAGCAGCGCAGCGTTTCACGCTGCGCTGCGTCCGGGGAACGGCCGGGAGGTGCCGGTGAATTTCCAAACAGACTCTAATAATTGATCCCGAAACGGTCATAGAGCCGCCGCAGCACAGCGGGCAGAACCTCCGGCAGGTCCTCCGCGATCAGCCCCGGACCCGCCTCCTGTCCGGCCTCGCCGTGCATCCAGACGCCGATGCATGCCGCCTCGAACGCCGGCACGCCCTGCGCCAGCAGCCCGCCGATCATGCCCGACAGCACATCGCCTGAGCCTGCCGTCGCCAGCCACGGCGGCGCGTTGGCCGCGATCGTCGCGCGGCCGTCGGGCGAAGCCACCACGGTGTCCGGCCCCTTGAGCAGCACGATCGCGCCCGAACGCTCGGCCGCGGCGCGCACCCGCTCAAGTTTCGAGCGAAGTGGATATTTGTTGCTCATCTCGCTGAAAAGGCGGTGGAACTCGCCTTCGTGCGGCGTCAGGATAATGTCGTTTCTCCTGGTGGATTTGACCGCGTCGAACAGTCGAGCCGGCGCATCGGCAAAGCTCGTCAAGGCGTCGGCGTCGAGCACCAGCGCCGGAGTCGCGGCGAGCGCCGTCAACACCAGCGCGCGGGTCTGCTCGCCGATTCCGGCGCCAGGGCCGATCACGCAGGTATTGATGCGCCGGTCCGTCAGGAGGTTAGCGAAATCGGCCGCGCCATTCATGCGCCGGACCATCACCGCGGTCAGCGACGCCGCGTTTGCGCCCAATGCGCCGTCCGGGGAGAGCACCGTCACAAGCCCGGCTCCGGCCCGCAAGGCTCCGCGCGCCGACAATCGGGCCGCCCCGGTCGAGGTCAGATCGCCGGATACGACGACGGCATGCCCTCGCGCGTATTTGTGCCCGTCGATGCGCGGCACCGGAAACGCGCCCTCCCAGTAATCTGAAATATTCTCGAAGGTTACAGGGCGGATTTCGTCCAGCACCGCATCGGGGATGCCGATGTCGGCGACGCGCACCCGGCCGCAATAAACCCGGCCCGGCAGCAGCAGATGCGCCGGCTTCTTGCGAAAGAAGGTCACCGTCTCGGTGGCGCGCACCGCCGCCCCCATGATCGCGCCGGTGCTGCCGTTGACGCCGCTCGGCAGATCGATGCTGAGCACCGGCGCGCCGTTAGTGTTGATGGCTTCTATCATCGCGAGAGGATCGCCCCTGACGGGGCGGTTGAGGCCCGCGCCGAACAGCGCGTCGACAATCAGCGCGGGCGATCCAAGCGCGGACAGGTCGCACGGCATGACCAAACCCTTCCAGCCCCTGGCCGCGAGCGCGGCATCGCCCTTCAGGCTGTCCCGCGCGCCCAGCAGGATCACCGAGACATCGTGGCCGCGCGCCGCCAGCTCGGTCGCCGCGACAAAGCCGTCCCCGCCGTTATTGCCAGCCCCGGCGACAACCAGCACAGAGCCCTGACCAACGAGATCGCTGGCGGCGTCCGCGACCGCCTGTCCGGCGCGCAGCATCAGTGCGAAACCCGACGCGCCCCCGGCAATAGCGAGCCGGTCGGCCTTCTCCATTTCACCGGTCGTCAGAATCTCCATGGTCTCACCGCTCGAGTCCACGGGCAAAGATGACCCTGCCGACGGACGCACGACTGCACAGAAAATAACCCCGCTGCCTAATTTGTAATCTGACAATTACGCCGGGGTGCTGCCATAACATACCAAAGCTCGCTTTAATCGACTGATAACGCTTGGCAATTGAAGGCTCCGGCGAGTTGGCACGAACCCTGCTTCGGGAAGATGGTTCGATCTGTGATGTCTGCTGGCGAAAATGAAGCGCGTTCCGCGACTTTTGTCCGTCCGAAAACCAGTGCATGACCGTGTTCAAGACACCAGCGTAAGCGTGCATCGGCCGCTGGCCGGAATTTGGAAGTGCCAGGAGACGTTCAGTGAAAAAAATCGAAGCCATCATCAAACCGTTCAAGCTCGACGAAGTAAAGGAAGCGCTTCAGGAGATCGGATTGCAAGGCATCACCGTGATCGAGGCAAAAGGCTTCGGCCGGCAGAAGGGACACGCCGAACTCTATCGCGGTGCGGAATACGTCGTGGACTTCCTGCCCAAGGTCAAAATCGAAATCGTGATCGGAGACGATCTGGTCGAGAAGGCCATCGAGGCCATCAGGCGCGCCGCCCAGACGGGCCGGATCGGAG
>JBIQHO010000008.1:0-26244 GCA_044508545.1 Bradyrhizobiaceae bacterium
GATCCGCGACGGCGTTGATCTGCGCATCGGCGACACCGTGGTGGTACAACGCGCCGGCGACGTGATCCCGCAGGTGGTTAGCGTCGCCATCGACAAGCGGCCGAAGAACGCGGAGCCTTACGTGTTTCCGCACAAGTGTCCGGTCTGCGGCAGCCACGCCGTGCGCGAGGAGGGCGAAGCGGTGCGCCGTTGCACCGGTGCGCTGATCTGCCCGGCGCAGGCGGTGGAGCGGCTCAAGCATTTCGTTTCGCGTCTTGCTTTCGACATCGATGGTCTCGGCGAAAAGCAGATCCAGGAATTCCACGAGCGGGGCTGGATCAAGGAGCCCGCCGATATCTTTCAGCTCAAGGAGCGTAATGGCACACTCAAGCTCGAAGAGATTGAAGGCTATGGCGAGGTCTCGGTGCGCAACCTGTTTGCCGCGATCGACGCGCGGCGCAGGATCGAACTCAATCGCCTGATCTTCGCGCTCGGCATCCGCCATGTCGGCGAGGGCAACGCCAAGCTGCTGGCGCGGCATTATGGCAGCATCGAAAACTTTCGCAGCGCCATGGCGGAAGCCGCCGCGGCTCAGACGGAAGCGGGCAATGACTCCGAGGCCTATGCCGATCTGAACAACATCGGCGGCATCGGCGAGATCGTCGCCGACGCGGTGGTCGAGTTCTTCGCCGAGAAGCGCAACGTCAAGGCGCTCGACGATCTGCTCCAGGAGATCGAGATGCTGCCGGTTGCGCAGGCGCGCAGCGACTCCGTGGTGGCTGGCAAGACCGTGGTTTTCACCGGCTCGCTTGAAAAATTCACCCGTGACGAGGCCAAGGCCTCGGCCGAGCGCATGGGCGCAAAAGTCTCGGGATCGGTGTCGAAGAAGACCGACCTCGTCGTCGCCGGTCCCGGCGCGGGCTCGAAGCTCAAGGAGGCCGCGAAGCTCGGCGTGAAGGTGATTTCCGAAGACGAGTGGCTCGATCTGATCGAGAGGTAGATCGCTAAAAACACCTCACGCAACCTGGCCGATCGTTACTTTCAGCGTGCCGACGCCGTCGCAGCCGCATTCGATCCTGTCGCCCGGCTGGAGCCGGGAGACGCCGGCGGGCGTTCCGGTCATGATGATGTCGCCGGCGTCGAGCGCGACCTGCTGCGAAAGCTGCGCGATGATCTCCGGCACGTTCCAGATCATCTGCGCGAGATCGCCGGACTGTCGCTCCCTGCCGTTGACCGAAAGCCAGATGCGTCCCTTCGAGGGATGGCCGATCCTCGTGGCGGGTTGCAGCGCGCTGCTGGGCGCGGAATGATCGAACGATTTTGCGATTTCCCAGGGCTGCTCCTTCTTGCGCGCCGCGTTCTGCAGGTCGCGCCGCGTGAGGTCGACGCCGATTGCGTAGCCGTAGACGTGATCGAGCGCTCTGTCGGCGGGAATGCGCAAGGCGCCGCTCTTCATCGCGACGACCAGTTCGACCTCGTGATGCAGGTCGCTGGTCAGCGGCGGATAGGGGATGACCGCGCCGTCGGCCTCGATCATGTCGGCGTGCTTTGCGAAGAAGAACGGCGGCGCACGTTCGTCGTTACCCATTTCGCGGACGTGATCGAGATAGTTGCGGCCGACGCACCAGATGCGGCGGACCGGAAAAAACCCGTCTTCGCCCGCGACGGCGATGGCCGGCTGCGGCGGCTGTGGAATCACAAAGGACGCTACATTCATGCGACTCTCCGCATCGTTCCAGGCCATGCGCCGGGATCGCCCGCAGCCCAAGGCAAGCGAGTACAGCTTACGCCGATGCGCTCAAGGGGGCCAGCGACAGCGGCGCTGTGTCGCGATGCTGCAGGCGAAAGAACGACGCATAGCGTCCGCCGCGTCGTAGCAGCTCGTCGTGGCGGCCGCGCTCGACGATCGCGCCATTCTCGACCACGAGGATCGCATCGGCATGCATGATGGTATGCAGGCGGTGCGCGATCACGATCGTGGTGCGGTTCCGGCAGAGATGCCCGATCGCTTCCTGCACCTGCTTTTCGGATTCGGAATCGAGCGCGGCGGTGGCCTCGTCGAGCAGGATGATCGGCGCGTCCTTGATCAGCGCGCGCGCCACGGCGATCCGCTGACGCTGGCCGCCGGAGAGTTGAGTGCCGTGCTCGCCCACGGGCGTGTCATAGCCGAGCGGAAAGCTCGTGATGAAGTCGTGAGCGCAGGCGGCTTTCGCCGCAGTGACGATCTCGTCCTCGGTGGCGCCGGGGCGGCCGAACGCGATGTTCTCGCGGATGGTGGCGCGAAACAGGTAGACGTCCTGTCCGACGTAGGCGGTCTGCTGGCGCAGCGATGTTCGCGACACGGCGGAGATGGCTTGATCGTCGATCAGGATCGCGCCATCGCTCACCTCGTACAGCCGCAGCAGCAGCGCCAGCACGGTGGATTTTCCGCCGCCCGACGGGCCGACCAGCGCAGTCATCCTGCCGGGCTCCGCGACGAAGCTCATGCGGTTGAGCACCGGCTCGTCCGCGCGATAGGCGAAGCTGACGTCGCGCAGTTCGACGCGGGCGTCCGTCAGTTTCAGCGCCGGCTTGTCGCTGTCGTCGGGCTCGCTGGCGGGGCTGTCGACGATTTCCAGCAGTTTGCGCGCGCCGATCAGGCTGCTGTTGAGTTCGATGTTGAGGCGCGCCAGCCGCTTGGCCGGCTCATAGGCCAGCAGGAAGGCGGTGAGGAAGGAAAAGAACTGGCCGGGCGTCGCGCCCATGGCGACAACGCGATAGCCGCCATACATCAGCCCGCCGGCGATGGCGAAACCGCCGAGCGTCTCCATCAGCGGGCTGGCGCGGTTGGAGACACGCGCCATCTTGTTGTTGGTCTGCTCGACGGCCGCGATGCTGGCGTCGATCCGCTCGCTCATGGTCCGTTCGAGCGTGAACGCCTTCACGGTGCGGATGCCCTGCAACGACTCCTGCATCGTCTCCATGATATCCGCGGTGCCGTGGAATTGACTGTGCGCCAGTCCCTTGATGCGCTTCACCAGCTTGCGCAGCACGACCATCGCCGGCGGGGCCACCAGCGCGCCCAGCAGCGACATGTAGGGGTCCTGCATCACCATAACGGCGACGAGACCGATCAGCGACAGCAGATCGCGCCCGACCGCGTTGATCAGCAGGCTGAGCACCTGCGTCACCGATGTCGCGCCGGCTGTGAGCCGCGCGAGAAATTCCGATGAATGCCGCTGCGAAAAAAAGCCGATGCTCTCGTTCATCAGCTTGGCGAACAGGCGGCGCTGGTTATTGGCGAGAATGGCATTGCTGATCTGGGACAGGATTACGGAATGACCATAGGTCGCCGCGCCCTTGACGATGAAGATGACGAGCACCACGGAGGACAGCATGAAAATGCCGCCGACATTGCGGTCCACATAGGCCTGATTGATGACTTCGCCGAGCAGGTAGGCCGAGGCCGCGGTCGCCGCCGCGGACACGGCCATCAGCGCGAATGCGGCGAGATAGCGTCGCCAATAGGCCATGCCCTGTTCCGCGATCAGGCGACGGACTAGGATGGCCGCGCCGTAGGGATCGTCGGTAATTTTCTTCGGAGGCTCGGTCATCGCGTTCCATTGACGCCGCGCGGCGGCTGCGCCCGCGCGTCAGGGTTGTTGCGAAAGCGTCCGACTCAATGCCCGCAATGGCAGCTTTTTTCAAGCCAAAACCGGGTTTTGCCCGGTTTGTCAGGCGATTGCCGCGAGCGCGCCGGGAATGTGGTGCTGCGCCAGCTTTTCTTCCCACGCCAAAGCATGCGCGGCGATGGTCGCGAGATCATCGTATTGCGGCGTCCAGTCGAGCACCGAACGAATCCGGCCCGTATCGGCGATCATGGTCATGATGTCGCCGGGGCGGCGTTTGGAATAGTGAACCGCGAAATTACGGCCGCAGACCTGCCGCACCGCCTCGATGGTTTCCAGCACGGAGTAGCCGCGTCCGTACCCGCAGTTCAGCGTCGTCGAACGTCCGCCGGTTCGCAAATATGTCAGCGCGGCGCGATGAGCCTGCGCGAGATCGCTGACATGGATGAAGTCGCGGATGCAACTGCCGTCCGGCGTCGGATAGTCGGTGCCGAACACGTCGATCTTGGCGCGCTGTCCGGTCGCGGCTTCGACCGCGATTTTCAACAGGTGTGTGGCGCCCATCGTCGACAAGCCGATCCGCGCCTGCGGGTCCGCGCCCGCGACATTGAAATAACGCAGCACCACGTAATTCATGCCGTGCGCCATCGCGACATCGTGCAGCATGATCTCGGTCATCAGCTTGGACGATCCGTAAGGGGAGAGCGGCCGGGTCGGCGCTTCTTCCGGAACAGGCATCCGCTCAGGATTGCCGTAAACGGCGGCGGTCGAGGAGAAGATGAAGCGGCTGACGCCGCATCTGACGGCGGCATTCAGCAGGCCGCGCGTCGCCATGGTGTTGTTGCGGTAATAGGCGAGCGGGTCGCGCATCGACTCCGGCACCACCACGGACCCCGCAAAATGAATGATGGTTTCGATGTCGTGCTGCGCGAGCACGTTCTCGACGAGCGTCTCGTCTCCCGCGTCGCCGATGAACAGCGGTACGCCCTCCGGCAGCGCCGAGGAAAATCCCGTGGACAGGTTGTCGATCACGACGACGTTTTCGCCGGCCTCGGCCAGCGCGAGAACCATGTGACTGCCAATATAGCCGGCGCCACCGGTAACGAGCACGGTCATGTCTGTCCCTCTGCGCGAAGGCTCGTTGCGGGCTCGCCCGCGTTTGCCGATCTCTCGCACAAACCGGTGGAGTTGCCGTATAGCATGGCACCGATCGGCCCGATTTTCCGCCGTTCGCGCCTGGGAATCGACATTATGGTTGCCAAACGGTAACGAGAGCCGAATGTTTCTGAGCGGCCTTGCGCGTCGATGACCGACATCCTCATCATCAAGACATCGTCGCTCGGCGACGTCGTGCATCAGATGCCCGCAATCGTGGATGCCTCGCGCGCGTGCCCGGCACTGCGGATCACGTGGCTGGTGGAAGAGGCGTTCGCGCCGCTGGTGCGATTGCACCCCCTTGTCGCCGACGTCATGACTGTCGCGACGCGGCGCTGGCGCTCGCACCTCGTCACCGGCGCGACGTGGCGCGAGATCGCCCGGTTCCGCGCCCGCCTGCGCGGGCGGTCGTTTGATAAGGTGATCGACACCCAGGGACTGATCCGATCCGCAATCATGGCGCGCGTGGCGCGCGGCGAACGCCACGGCTACGATGGCCGCAGCATCCGCGAGCCTCTCGCTGCGCGATTCTATGACGTCGGGCACACGGTGAGCCGCGATCTGCACGCCGTGACGCGCAACCGGATACTGACCGGGCTTTCGCTCGGCTATCGGCCGCCGGAAGAGGTTGACTACGGTTTGATCCGTCCCCCGCAGGCGGATGGTCAGCGCTACGCCGTGCTGCTTCATGGCACCTCGCGATCCGCGAAAGAGTGGCGCCCCGAGGACTGGATCGAGACCGGCCGCTGGTTGAGTGCGAAGGGACTGCAGGTCGTGCTGCCATGGGGCAGCGAGGCCGAACGGTTCGTCTCGGAACGGCTGTCGCGCGATATCGCCGAAAGTCGTGTCCTCCCGCGCCAGAACCTTGATCTGACCGCGCAAGTGATCGGCAATGCAACGCTGGTGATCGGCGTCGATACCGGGCTGATGCACCTCGCTGCGGCCTATCGCGTGCCGCTCGTCGGCATCTATGTCAGCACCGATCCGGGTCTCACGGGACCGGTTGGCGGTGGCCGTATGGCGGTGCTCGGCGGCAGGGAGGGTCCCCCCGTGGCGCGGCAGGTGATCGAGGCGGCAGAGCGGTTGCTGGGATAGTTTGGTGCTTCACGCATTATCCGTCATTGCCGGGCTTGACCCGGCAATCCATCACTTTTCGAAAGAAGATGGATGCCCGGCCTGACGATTCAAATCAAACCTCATTCGGCACTAAATATTTGCTCTCGCGCCCGACATTTCCGCAAGCACCCGCGCGACGAAGGCGTCGAGGTCGCCGCCTGAGAACAGGAATCCGGGAATGCCCGCGCCGGCCGCCGCTTCGATGTCGCTGTCGCGGTCGCCGATGGCGAAACTGCCTTCGCGCCGCACCGGCCAGTGCTTCATCAGGTCGAGGATCATGCCGGGCTTCGGCTTGCGCCAGAGATGGTCTTCCAGATATCCGGCGACGCTGCCCTCGGGATGGTGCGGGCAATATCTG
This sequence comes from Bradyrhizobiaceae bacterium, assembly GCA_044508545.1. Classification (GTDB taxonomy): domain Bacteria; phylum Pseudomonadota; class Alphaproteobacteria; order Rhizobiales; family Xanthobacteraceae; genus Nitrobacter. The sequence continues at coordinate 6,217 of JBIQHO010000008.1, forward strand.
AAGTCGTCGATCCGTGCGCCCTGCGATGTGAGATGCGACTGCATCCACAGGTGCAGATTGCGAACGTCGTCTTCGCTGAAAAAGCCGCGCGCGACGCCTGATTGGTTGGTGAAGACGAAAACGAAATATCCGGCCTCATTCAGCCGCCGGATGGCGTTGGCGACGCCGGGCATCCAGCGGATGCGGTCGCGTGTGCCCATATAGCAGTCGTCGTGATTGACGACGCCGTCGCGATCGAGGAACGCGGCGGGCCGGGAAGCGGGAGCGATCTCGTCGCCGCTCACGTGCCGCCGTCCGCCAGTGCGCGTTCGACGCTGTCGCAGATCGCGTGAGCCGCCGTCATGTGGACCTGCTGGATCACCGGGGTGTCGTCGCTCGGCGCGACGAAAAGGTGGTCGCATACGTCGTTCAGACCAGTGCCCTTGAGGCCGGTAAGACCCACCGTGACCAGACCGCACCGGCGCGCGGCGGCAAGCGCGGCGAGGATGTTCGGCGACCGGCCCGAGGTCGACAGCGCCAGCAGCACGTCGCCGGACCTGCCGAGACTCTCGATCTGCCGGGCGAAAATCTGCTCGAAACCGTAATCGTTGGAGATGGCGGTGAGGGCGGAAGTGTCGGTCGTCAGCGCAATGGCGGCGAAGCCGGGCCGCTCCTTCCTGTAGCGCCCGACGATTTCGGAAGCGATGTGCTGCGCGTCCGCGGCGCTTCCGCCGTTGCCGATCAGAAGCACCTTGTGCCCGGTACGGAGCGCGCCGATGATCGCGAGTGCAATCTCACTCGCCACCGTGAGCAGTGCGGTATCCTTCGTCGCGCGCTCAAGCGCAGCGAGCGATTGCTGAAAATGGATCGCGATCTGGTTGTGGCTCAAGACGCACCTTTGTCGCCGTGATCGATTCCAATATTTAGAGTCGGGATGTGGACGGAAAACCGCTACACACTTTTCCTCATCCCGCTCTTGTCAGTGGTACTGAGCGCGTCATGCCCGCGCAAGCGCGGCGTGGCCGCGTCAGCGCGCGGCGCGCCCGTCGATCTCCCCAAGTACCCGCTCGGCAATGGCCAGCACGTCGGCCGCGGGGATATCCTTCATGCAGCGATGATCGTTTTCGGAGCAGACCGGCCGATGGCAGGGCTGGCACGGTAGCGGCGTCTTGGTCTGGATCGTCGCCGCGAGCCCGTTCAAAGGCGCCCAGTGATAGGGACTGGTCGGGCCGAAAATTCCCATTGTGGGCGTTCCGATCGCGGCCGCGACGTGCAGCAGGCCGGAGTCGTTCGAAATCGCGAGCGTCGCCGCCGCCATCGCCAGAATCCCGTTTCGCAGGTCATGACCGGTCAGGTCCCGGACCCGCGGGCCCCCGGCTGCTGCGATTTCGGCCGCGATCGCCTTTTCGTTGGGACCGCCGATCACCCAGACGTCGATGCCGTGCCCGGCCAGCATCCGCGCGGCCTCGGCGTAATACGTCCAGCGCTTGCTGGGGCCGACCGCTCCCGGAGCGAGCGCCACCGCCGGGCCCGATCCCAATCCCTGCGCCTGCCGCCAGCGGATGACGTCCTCGCCGGGTACGCTAAGCTGCGGCACGGGCCATTCGGGGGGCCGTTCCGCGTTGGCCGGAAGGGCCAGCGACGCCTTCCTGTCGATCATGCGCGGCAGGGCCCTTTCGCCCCAGCGCCAGCGATTGAGCAACCCGAACCGCGCCTCTCCGACGAAGCCGACCCGTTCCGGAATGCCGGCCAGCGCGGGCGCAATGGCCGATTTCCAGGTCCGCGGCATGATGAGGACGGTTCCATATCCGCGCGCGCGCAAGTGCCGGGCGAGGCTCCATTGTTGCCTCAGCGCCAGCCGGCTTCGCGGCAGGTTCCAGACCACGCCGGCGCGCACGCCCGGCATGTAATCGACCAGCGGGGCGCAGAGCGTCGTCACCAGCATGTCCACCGGCCGGTTCGGCCAGCGCTGCTTGAGCACCCGCACCACCGTGTGGCCACGGACAAAGTCGCCGATCCACATGTAGGGGACGATCAAAACGGGCCGCGAGTCGTCCGCGTCGCCGCCCGGCTCTTTTAGTGAATCCATTTTCATAATTTAACGAATGAGTAACACTGGAGCGGATGAAAAATCCTCCCTATCCGCTCCCGCGCCGGAGGTAAAGTTATCTCGCGGGATGCGTTTGGCGAGCGATTTCGCCGCCTCGCGCCATCCAGGTTGCCTCGCAGGCGGGAGTGGGGCAAACCAGTGGAGTGAATCCGACATTCGCTACCCGACTTTGCCGCAAACCGGCAGCGAATGTCAGATTCAAAACCCCACTGGAAAATCTTGATAGGTGCCAGTGGTCCTTTGACTCTGACATTTGCAAGAGCCTCTGCCGCACCGGAATGCAAATGTTGGAATTGTCGCGCCACATGACGGGGACATCATGCTGCTGGTGACCGGGGGGGCCGGTTTTATCGGATCGAATCTCGTGGCCGCGTTGAACGACGCCGGACGCGGCGATGTGACGGTCTGCGATACGCTGGGACATGACGGCAAATGGCGCAATCTCGCCAAGCGGCAGCTTGCGGATATCGTTCCTCCCGCAGAACTGATGGCATGGCTGGCGGGCCGCCGTCTCGACGCGGTCGTTCATCTCGGCGCGATCTCCGAGACCACCGCGACCGATGGCGATCTCGTCATCGAGACCAACTTTCGCCTGTCGCTGCGTTTGCTCGACTGGTGTAGCGCGAGCGCGACGCCCTTCATCTATGCCTCGTCGGCATCGACCTACGGCGATGGCCGGCAGGGCTTTCGCGACGATCAATCGCTCGCCGCGTTGCGGGCGCTTCGGCCGATGAATCTCTACGGCTGGAGCAAGCACCTGTTCGACATGGCGGTCGCGGGCCGCGCCGCGAACGGCGGCGCGTTGCCGCCGCAATGGGCCGGCCTGAAGTTCTTCAACGTGTTCGGCCCCAATGAATATCACAAGGGTACGATGATGAGCGTGCTGGCGCGTCGTTTCGGCGACGTGAAAGCCGGCCGCCCGGTGCAGTTGTTCAAGTCGCATCGCGAAGGCATCGCCGACGGCGATCAGCGCCGCGACTTCATCTATGTCGACGACGTGGTCCGCGTCATGATGTGGTTGCTGGCGACGCCCTCAATCAGCGGCCTCTTCAACGTGGGAACCGGCAAGGCGCGCAGTTTTCGTGATCTGATCGCGGCGGCCTTCAACGCGCTTGGCGCGAAGCCGAATATCGAATACGTCGATATGCCTGAGCAGATTCGCGGAGCCTACCAGTATTTCACGCAAAGCGAGGTCGAGCGCCTGCAACGCGCGGGCTACAACGGCGGCTTCACACCGCTGGAGGAAGCGGTCGACGCCTACGTCAAAGGCTATCTCGATCGCGACGATCGTTTTCGCTGACACGACTGGTGGAGCGGATTCGACATTCGCGACCCATTTCGCCGCGGGTTCGTGCTGCGAACGTTAGAATCAGGGACGACCAAAGCGCGGTCTTATCCGAAAAACGGAAACCTCTTTTCGGACAGAATCACGCTCGGCTAAAAAGATAGAGCTGGAATTTGATTCAATGCAGTTTGAATCGGATTCAAGCAGCAGGTGAAGGGTTTGATGATCGATTTCGACGGCTTGTCGCAAGCATTTTCTCGCCAGACTGTGCTCTGCGTGGGCGACCTGATGCTCGACGAGTTCGTATACGGCGAGATTTCGCGGATTTCGCCGGAAGCTCCGGCGCCGGTGATCGCGGTTCAGCGGAGCGAAACCACTGTCGGCGGCGCTGGCAATGTGGCGCGCAACATCGCCGCGCTTGGCGCGCGCTGCATTTTTGTCGGATTGGCGGGCGAGGATGAGGCGGGCGGCAGGCTTCGCGCCGCGCTCTCGCGCGAAACGCTGATCGAGCCGTTATTGATTTCGGATCCGGCGCGGCCGACGACGCGCAAGGTGCGCTTCGTTTCCGAGCATTTTTCGACCCACATGCTGCGCGCCGATTGGGAAACGCCAGCTCCGGCGTCGGGGGCGGTGGAGCAGGCCCTGATCGACGCCATTGTGCCGCAACTGCCGCGCGCCGACATCGTCCTGTTGTCGGACTACGCCAAGGGCGTGTTGACCGCGCGGGTGATCCGCACCGTCATCGATGCCGCCCGCGGGCTCGGCAAGCGCGTGATCGTCGATCCGAAGAGCGCCAATTTCGGCATCTACCGGGGCGCGACGCTGCTGACGCCGAACCGGAAGGAATTCGCCGACGCCACCCGCAGCCGCGCCGACGATCAGGCCAGCATCGCCGCAGCGGCTCGCGAGGTGATGCGGCTCGCTGATTGCGAAGCCTTGCTGGTGACGCAAAGCGAGCATGGCATGACGCTTGTGCCGGGCGAGGGCGAGGTCATTCACGTTCCCGCGCACACCGTCAAGGTCCGCGACGTGACCGGCGCGGGCGACACCGTGGTTGCCATGCTGGCGGTTTCGCTCGCCGCAGGGGCCGTTTGGGAGACGGCGCTGCGGACGGCCAGCGCCGCCGCGGCGGTGGCGGTCGGCAAGAGCGGCACGGCGATTGTCACGCTCGCCGAACTGCGCCGCAATATTCTGCCGCCGGCCTCGCTCGCGGCCGAAGAGAAAATCGCGCGATCGGCGAACGATCTCGACGCGCGGCTGTCGGCATGGCGTGACCAGGGCCTGCGGATCGGCTTCACCAACGGTTGCTTCGACATTTTGCATCCGGGTCACGTCAAGGTGCTGACCGGAGCGCGCGCGACTTGCGATCGCCTGATCGTCGGATTGAACAGCGATGCATCCGTGGCCCGGCTCAAGGGGGAGGGCCGTCCGATCCAGAATGAGCGGGCGCGGGCGGAGGTGCTGGCCGCGCTCGAGGCCGTCGATCTCGTGGTGATCTTCGAAGAGGACACGCCGCTGCAACTGATCGAGCGAACCGGGCCGAACGTGCTGGTCAAGGGTGGAGATTATTCGCTTGAACAGGTCGTCGGTCAGGAATTCGTTAGCGCGCGGGGCGGCGAGGTCGTGCTGATCGATATTCTGCACGGGTTCAGCACGACGTCTCTGGTGAAGCGCGCGGGAGGCAGGGCATGAGAGCCTTGTTCCCCGGCGACCAGTTCCCCCGCGGCCAGCGTGTTTTCGTTTCTTGTGCCGTCCGGACCATCGCTTCATGACTTGGCGTCGAAAGTTTACCTCTCGAAACGTTCTGATCGCGCTTCATGACCTGATAACGGTCGTGGCGGCCATGCTCGTGAGCTGCTACTTCCGTTTCGACGACCATGATTTTGCTTTGCGCTTGCCGCTGCTCCTGAAGGCGCTGCCCTATTTTCTGATCATCAGCGCCGTGGTTTTTTACGCGTTTCATCTGACGACGACAAAATGGCGGTTCATTTCTCTCGTGGACGCCCTCAACATCGTCAAGGCATCCTCGATTTTATCATTTATCGTGCTTGTCTTCGACTACATCGTCATCGCGCCCAATCTCTACGGCACGTTCTTTCTCGGAAAGAAGACGATCATACTCTACTGGCTCTTGCAGATATTCCTGCTCGCGGCCACGCGCTTTACCTATCGGTATTTCCGCTACAGGCGCACGCTTGTTCACGTCAAGGCTGACGATGCGACCCCTGTCATCGTGGTCGGCCGCGCCGCCGATGCCGAAATTCTCCTGCGTTCGGTCGAGAGCGGCGCGGTCAAGCACTTGCGGCCGGTCGGCCTGCTGTCGCCGTCGGCGGCAGACATCGGTCAGACGATACGCGGGGTTCCGGTCCTTGGCGCCGTAGACAAGCTCGAAGACGTGATCACGGACTTTGCCGAGCGGCGCAACGCGATCAAGCGTATCATCATGACGCCCTCGGCATTCGAGCCCGACGCCCAGCCTGAGGCTGTTCTTGCGCGGGGCCGCAAGCTGGGCCTGAAGGTCAGCCGGTTGCCGTCGCTCGGCGAGGAAGGCGATATTCCACGCCTGACGCCGGTTGCCGTCGAGGATCTCCTGCTTCGCCCGAGCCGCACCATCGACTATGAGCGGCTCGGAGGGCTGATCAAGGACAAGTCGATCGTCGTGACCGGCGGCGGCGGATCGATCGGATCCGAAATCTGCAAACGCGTCGTGACGTTCGGCGCGAGCCGGCTGCTGATCATCGAGAATTCCGAACCTGCGCTCTACGCGATCATGGAGGAACTGGAGACGAGAACCCGGACCGCGGTCGTGGACGGTCGCATCGCCGACATTCGCGACCGCGAGCGATTGATGCGCCTGATGAACGAATTCAAGCCCGACATCGTGTTTCACGCGGCGGCGCTCAAACACGTGCCCATTCTCGAACGAGACTGGAGCGAGGGCGTCAAGACCAACATCTTCGGTTCGGTCAATGTCGCCGATGCGGCGCTCGCGGCGGGCGTCGAAGCCATGGTGATGATCTCGACCGACAAGGCGATCGAGCCGGTCTCGATGCTCGGGCTGACCAAGCGCTTTGCCGAGATGTACTGCCAGGCGCTCGACCGCGAGTTGGCGCAACGCGCCGACGACAAGATTCCGATGCGCCTGATCTCGGTCCGCTTCGGCAATGTGCTGGCGTCGAACGGATCGGTGGTGCCGAAATTCAAGGCGCAGATCGAAGCCGGCGGTCCGGTGACCGTCACGCATCCCGATATGGTTCGCTATTTCATGACGATCCGCGAAGCCTGCGATCTCGTCATCACCGCGGCGAGCCATGCGGCGATGACGGAACGGCACGACGTATCGGTTTATGTGCTGAACATGGGCCAGCCGGTGAAGATCGTCGATCTGGCCGAGCGCATGATCAGCCTGTCGGGCCTGCAACCCCACCATGACATCGAAATCGTCTTCACCGGCGTGCGGCCCGGCGAGCGGTTGAATGAAATCCTGTTTGCAAGCGAGGAGCCGACGATCGAGATCGGCCTGCCGGGGATTTTGGCGGCGAAGCCGAACGAGCCGCCGATGGACATGCTGCACAAATGGATCGCGGACCTGAGGGAAGCCGTCGCCAGCGAGAACAAGGCGAAGATCCGCTCGGTGTTGAAGGATGCCGTGCCGGAGTTCGGGACGCATCCCTGACCGCTCGCTTGATGTTCGCGTTGATCACTCTGTCAGTTCGATCGAGACCGGTCTCTTCTCGGCCCGCTCGACGCTGAAGATCCAGACGAGCCCTCCAAGCGCGCCGACGGCGAAAACCACCGCGCCGAACAGCAGCGAGATATTGACGCCTTCGCTGGTCGCCAGTCCGGCGTAGCCGAAAATCAGCGCCATGGAAGCCTCGCGCACGCCCCAGCCGGCGATCGAGATCGGCATCATCGTAATCAGCATGACCGGTGGAATGAGCAGGAAGATCTCGCTGAAATGGATCGGCGCAGCGATCGCGCGGACGACGCACCATGCGATCACGATGGCCTGGACATGGATGAGCAGCGACAGAAACGCGATCTTTAGTCCGCGCCCGCGCCCGAAAATGGCGTGGCCGGTGATGACCGAACAGGCGCGAAGATGGTTTATCGCTCGAATGTTCCTGAGCCATGGCCAATGCAGTCGGCCGAGAAGCAGGAATCCGCCGGCGGCGGCCAGCGCGGCGAAATCGACGAATAGCAGTGCGAGCCGCCCCTGGGGATCGCCGACCAGCCGGTAGCTCCAGGGCAGACTGGCGACGACCAGCAAGGCGAGCGCGATCAGGCCGATCGCGCGGTCGACGAAGATCGAATAGGCCGCAGCCCGCCAGCCCGTCGGCCCTCGTCCGACCAGCCAGAGCCGCACGGCGTCGCCGCCGATCGGCGAGGGCAGCGTCTGGTTGAAGGACGAGCCGATCATGCAGTAGCGCACCGCCCGCGCGACGGTGAGCGGCGCGCCGCAGTCGGCGCTGATTTCCCGCCAGCGCAGGGCGCTGGCAAGGACCTGCAGCAATGCCATGCCGACGGCAAGGGCGATCCATCCCGCGCCGTCGAAACCAAGGCGCGAGACGAGTTCGGAGAGATCTACCTTGCGGAGCGCAAGGTAGAGCAAGGCAAATGAGACCAGTATTTTTGCCGTTGAAAGCAGGATCTGGCGCATTGCGCTCGTGTGTGCGGAGGTTAAGGTCGTCTGGAACCTTCGGGCGATCGATGGTCCCGCTGCCTTGGTATGGTTTTGGACGGTATCTGGCAATAGTCGGGCGGCAGACGCGCGATCACCTTCGACGCCGTCGGGTCACCACTTGGTAAAAGAAGACGCGGCGACGACGTCGGCCCCTGCACAACCGGTACGCCCGTAGACCCTGAGGGGGTCCTGAGGAGAGAAATGTCGGATCACCCGATACTGGTCACCGGGGCGGCGGGGTTCATCGGATTCCATGTCGTTGGCCGGCTCCTGGAGCAGGGGCGCCGGATCGTCGGAATCGACAATCTCAACAGCTATTACGATCCCGCGCTCAAGGAGGGCCGGCTCGACATCCTGCGCAAGCACCCGCGGTTCCGCTTCGTCAAGGCCGATCTTGCCGATCGCGCGGTGACGGCCTCCCTGTTCGCAGAAAATCGCCTGTCGGTCGTGATCCATCTCGCGGCCCAGGCGGGCGTTCGCTATTCGTTGCAAAATCCGGACGCCTACGTCGATTCAAATCTCACGGCCTTTGCCAATGTCCTTGAAGGATGCCGGCACGCCGGGTGCCCTCATTTGCTGTTCGCTTCGTCGTCCTCCGTTTACGGCGCCAACACAAAACTTCCGTTTTCCGTCCACGACAATGTCGACCATCCGGTCAGCCTGTATGCGGCGACGAAGAAGTCCAATGAACTGATGGCGCATGCCTACAGTCACCTTTACCGCATGCCGATAACGGGATTGCGCTTCTTCACGGTTTACGGGCCGTGGTACCGGCCAGACATGGCGCTCTACCGGTTCGCCGACGCCATCGTCGGCGGGCAGCCGATCAAACTGTTCAATCACGGCAACATGCGGCGGGATTTCACTTATGTCGACGACATCGTTGAGGCCGTTATCCGCCTGATCGATCATGTTCCGCACGGCGAACCGAACGGCGCTCAGGATCCCGGCACGAGTTCAGCCCCCTGGCGCATCTACAACATCGGCAACAACAAGCCGGCGGAATTGATGAGTGTCGTCGCACTCCTGGAGAAGGAGTTCGGACGGACGGCGCCAAAGGAGATGCTGCCCATGCAGCCGGGCGACGTGCAGGCCACATTCGCAGATATCGACGATCTTACGCGCGAGGTCGGCTTTCGTCCCTCGACATCTCTTGAAGACGGCATCCATCGTTTTGCAACCTGGTATCGTCGCTATCATCGGGTCGAATAGTGGCCCGATTTCACCTTTGCATCCCGAACATACCGTGCTCGATTCCACGTTTTGGAGCGGGATCGCGCACGGAAAGCCGCTATACATTTTGTTTTTCCGCTCTGGATTGTCTGGTCGCATCTTCTTGGCGAGCCGGTATCCGCTTCGCCGGAAAATGCTCTAATGGACGCATCAGAATGTGGAGATGGTTGTGAGTGAGCATATCATCCCCCTGGTCATGTGCGGCGGCGCGGGAACCAGGCTGTGGCCGGCATCGCGGGAGGGCCGTCCGAAGCAGTTTCTGCCGCTGTTCGGATCGCGTTCGACGTTTCAGGATACGCTGCGGCGGGTTTCGGATCGGGCGCTGTTCGAACGGCCGATCGTGATCACCAACGCAGCCTACCGTTTCATGGTGCTGGAACAGCTCGCGGAGATCGGGCTGGAGGCGGACATCCTGCTGGAGCCGGCGCGGCGCGATTCCGGTCCGGCGATCGTTGCGGGCGCCGTTTTCGCGCAGACGCGTGACAGCGACGCCGTCGTGCTTGCGCTCGCCGCAGATCATGTGGTGCGCGACACCGCTGCGTTCCTCTCCGCCTGCCGTGAGGGCCTGGCTGCCGCCAATGCCGGCCGCATCGTGACCTTCGGCGTCCGACCGGAGCGGGCGGCGACCGAGTACGGCTATATCAGTCCCGGCGCGGTGATCGCAGGCGAGGTGCGCGCGGTGACGACGTTCGTCGAAAAGCCCGATCCGCAAACCGCCGCGGGCTATGTCGAGGCGGGTTATCTCTGGAATAGCGGCAACTTCATGTTCCGTGCGGCGGTGCTGCTCGATGAATATCGCGCCGTCGATCCCGAGAGCGTTCGGTCGGTGTCGGATGCCGTGGTGCATGCCGGCCGGGATCTCGGCTTCGTTACGCTCGACCCCGACGCTTTCGCGACGGCGCAGGCGATTTCCATCGATTACGCGGTGATGGAGAAGACCGCGCATGCCGCCGTTGTGCCGGTCGATTGCGGCTGGTCGGACGTCGGTTCGTGGCACGCGGTATGGGAGTTGTCGGACAAGGACAGCGAAGGCAATGCGGCGCAAGGGACCGCCGTGTTCGAGAATTCCCGCAACTGCAATATCTCAACCGACAAGGCATTGGTCGCGCTGGAAGGCGTCGACGATCTCGTGGTGGTGGCGACGCAGGATGCTGTGCTGGTCTCCCGCCAGAAGGACGCCAACGGGCTGAAACGTCTGGTCGCGAAGCTGAAGACCGTGGCGCCGCAGGTCACCGAAGAGCATCTGCGGGTCCATCGGCCATGGGGCGCCTATCAGTCGATCGACAGGGGCGAGCGGCATCAGGTCAAGCACATCACGGTGAAGGCCGGCGAGCGATTGTCGCTGCAAAAACATCATCATCGCTCCGAGCACTGGATCGTGGTCCGGGGTGCCGCCAGGGTGACGATCGATGATCTGGTCAAAACCGTTCACGAGAACGAATCGATCTATATTCCGATCGGAGCCATCCACCGGCTGGAAAACCCCGGCAAGATTCCTCTGGAACTGATCGAAGTGCAGACTGGCAGCTATCTCGGCGAGGACGACATCATCCGGATCGAGGACGACTATCAGCGAAGCTGAGCTGCCGCCGCCGGAACGAATCAGCTATTCTGTGGAAGCGCTATCCAGGCCCTTGTTCAGGGATGCCCGTCATGTGTCCTGCAGGTTTCTATCATTGTAATTCTTTGAATCAAAACGTGTTGGGATTGTTATTCCTCTAATCGCCACTTTCGCTATGGCGTGCTAGGGAGAGCGCATGGACGGGCTTCGGGGAGCCCGGAGCATTTTCCGGCTAAGCGAAATCCGGTTAGCCGAGAGAAAATACTCTCAACCAATAACTTGCGCGTATTCTGATTGCTAAACCGGTATTCACTTTTGCGGAATACGCGCCAGCCGTCGATTTTTCGGGGTATCTGATGAGTTCGAAGCCATCTGCATTGAAAACTGCAGGAGCGGAGCGTGTGCTGCGTGTCGGCGTGATCGGCGCCGGTATCATGGGCAGCAATCACGGCCGCGTGCTGGCCGGTCTCGCCGGCGTCAGGTTCGCCGGCATCGTTGACCCCCTGGCCGCGCATCGCGCTCGTGCGGCCGAGATGATCGGATGCCGGACATTCGGGACGTTCGAAGAACTGATGGCGGCCGGCGTCGACGCGGTCACCATCGCGGCGCCGACACACCTTCATTGCGAGCTGGCGCTGGCCTGCATCGAGCGCGGCGTTCACATTCTGGTCGAGAAGCCGATCGCTTCCACGGTGGAGGAAGGCTGCAAGATCGTCACCGCCGCCCGGCGCGCCGGCCTGACTTTGATGGTCGGCCATGTCGAGCGCTTCAATCCGGCGGTCGCAGCCATCAAGCAGGCGATCAAAGGCGAGGATATTCTTTCGATCGCGATCACGCGGGTCGGTCCGTTCCCGCCGCGCATGTCGAATGTCGGCGTTGTGATCGACCTTGCCGTGCATGACATCGACCTGATCCGGTGGTTCACCGAATCGGAAATCGTCGACGTGCAGCCCCAGCTTTCCAGCGCCGTCGCCGAGCGCGAGGATATCGCGCTGCTTCAGTTCCGAACCGCGTCGGGCGTGCTCGCGCATATCAATACGAACTGGCTGACACCGTTCAAGGCCCGCAGCGTTACGGTCGCCACCCGCGGCAAGTACATCATGGGCGATCTGCTGACCCGCCAGGTCACCGAATGCTTCGGATTCCAGCCGGACGGCAGCTATTCCATGCGGCATCTTCCGGTTGGCCACGATGAACCCTTGCGCGCCGAACTGATCGCGTTCGTCGATGCGGTGCGTTCGGGCAAGGCTCCGGCGGTCAGCGGTGGTGAAGGCGTCGCCAGCCTCGAGATCGCGATCAAGTGCCTTGAAGCGCCGTCTTCCGTCGCGCCGCCGGTGCGGCCGGCCCCGCGCCGCGTCGCCGGCTGATCGCCCAGAGGACTGAATGCAGCAGCACATGCCTGCGAAGGCGATTCCATTTATCGATGTCGTCGAACAGCGCCGTCGTCTCGGCAAGCGTATCGACGATGCGGTCGCGCGGGTGCTGACGCATTGCCAGTTCATCAATGGTCCCGAGGTCGCTCGCCTGGAAGCGGATCTAGCCGCATTCACCGGCGCCCGGCATGTGGTGGCCTGCGCCAGCGGCACCGACGCGCTGCTGATGGTGCTGATGGCGAAAGGCGTCGGCCCCGGCGACGCGGTGCTCTGTCCGACATTCACTTTCTGCGCGACCGGCGAGGTCGTGGCGCTGCTCGGCGCTACGCCGGTGTTCGTCGATGTCGATGAGGCGACGTTCAATATCGATGTCGCTTCACTGAAGAGCGGCATTGCGGTCGCCAAAAAGCAGGGCCTCCGGCCTAGGGCCATCATTCCCGTCGACCTGTTCGGTCAGCCCGCCGATCACGATGCGGTCGCAGCCGTGGCCGCGGCCGATGGCATGTTCGTTCTCGATGACGCCGCGCAAGGGTTCGGCGCGACCTACAAGGGAAAACGGCTGGGTACGTTCGGCCTTGCGACCGCGACCAGTTTCTTCCCCGCCAAGCCGCTCGGCTGCTATGGCGACGGCGGCGCGATCTTCACCGACGATGACGAACTGGCGGACATGTTGCGCAGCGTGCGCGTGCACGGGCAGGGGTCTGATCGTTACGACAATGTGCGGCTGGGTTTGACCGGACGCCTCGATACGATGCAGGCGGCGATCCTGATCGAGAAGCTTGGGATATTTCCTGACGAGATCGCCGCGCGCAACGCGGCGGCGCGGCGTTACAACGACGCTCTCGGGGATGTTGCGATCGTGCCCCGCGTGGCGCCGGATTGCACGTCGGTATGGGCGCAGTACACCATCCGGCTGCCGAACGGGGATCGCGGGGCGCTGGCCTCCGCTCTGAAAGCGCAGGGGGTTCCGAGTGCGATCTATTATCCGAAGTCGCTGCATCAGCAGACCGCGTACCGGCGTTACCCGGTCGCCGCCGAAGGTCTTGCCGTCAGCGAAAGGCTGTCGTGCGAGGTCATCAGTTTGCCGATGCACGCCTACCTCGATGAATTGACGCAGGAGCGGATCATCGAGGCTGTGCGCGCTGGGCTTGCGAACTGATTTCGCCATTTTGCGCCGGGAGGCGATCCTGTAGAAACGCCGGATGCTTGGACGCATTTTCACCGTCGGCGGATATACGCTGCTCTCGCGGCTGACGGGGTTTGCGCGCGACATCGTGCTCGCCGCGGTTCTCGGCGCCGGGCCGGTCGCGGATGCTTTCTTCGTCGCGTTGCGGCTGCCAAATCATTTCCGGGCGATTTTCGCCGAGGGAGCCTTCAACGCGGCGTTCGTGCCGGCCTATGCCCATGTTCATGGCGAGGGTGGTGAGGCCTCGGCGCGACTGTTCGCCGATCGCATCTTCACGCTGCTGTTCCTGTCCCAGGTCGTCCTGCTCGTTGTGGCATGGATTTTCATGCCGCAGGCCATCAGCATCCTGGCGCCGGGATTCTCCGACGACGTCGAGCAGCGACGGCTGGCGATCGAACTGACGCGGATCACCTTTCCCTATCTGCTGCTGATCACGCTGGTGACGCTGTACGGCGGCATGCTGAACGTCATGCATCGCTTCGCCAGCGCGGCGGCGGCGCCGATCTTCCTCAACCTGTCGATGATCATGACGCTGGCGCTTGCGGCCTTCTTCCCGAGCGCCGGCCATGCGGCGGCCTGGGGGGTGCTGATCTCCGGCTTCCTCCAGGTTTTTCTGCTGGCCGGCGATCTCGGCCGGCACGGGGGATTGCCGCGGTTCTCGCCGATCGAACTGAGCGATGACATCAGATCGTTTTTTCGCGCGCTTGCGCCCGCCACCGTGGGCTCGATGGGCACGCAACTGGCGATGTTCGCCGACACCATCATCGCGACCTTTCTCCCCACCGGGGCGCTGTCGGCGCTGTATTACGCCGACCGGCTCAACCAACTGCCGATCGGGGTGATCGGCATCGCCATCGGCACCGTGCTACTGCCGGAAATGTCGCGGCGGATTACGGGCGGCGATCACGAGGGCGCGACGGCGTCGCAGCGCCGCGCGTTCGAGTTCACGCTGTTGTTTTCGATGCCGTTCGTCGCTGCGTTCCTCACCGTGCCGGATGTCATCATGCGGGCGATGTTCGCGCGCGGCGCGTTTTCCGCAGCCGATGCCGCGGCCGCGGGAGCGACGCTGTCGGCCTATGCGGTGGGCCTCATCCCTTTCGTGCTGATCCGCAGCGCGGTCGCCACGTTCTATGCGCGCAAGAATACTGCGACGCCGGTGAAGGCCTCGCTCACTGGGATCGGCGTCAATCTGGCCCTCAAGGTCGCGTTGATGGGCTCGCTGGCGCAGGTCGGCCTGGCATTGGCCACCGCGGTCGGCGCCTGGGTCAATCTTCTGCTCGTGATCGGATTTGCGGTGCGGGCTGGGCACTTCGAGATCGATCGTACGTTGCGGGTCTCGCTCGGTAAATTCCTTGTTGCGGGCATGGTGCTTGCGGCGGCGTTGTGGCTGACCGCGCGCCTCGCCTCGGCGCAGTTCGTGCATTGGAGCACGATGCGCGACGAAGCGGCTCTTGGACTGCTGATCGTTGTCGGCGCGCTCGTCTATGCCGGCGTGATCTTGCTGCTGTTCGGCCTGCGCTGGCTGCGGTTGCTGGTGCGGGGCTAGCCGGGCGCGGCTCCGCTGCGGTATAACGATCCTGCAACAGCGGCGGAGATCATATGGCTACCGTGAAATTCGGCATCGGCCAGAGCGTCCGGCGCAAGGAAGACGACGCGCTTGTTCGCGGCAAGGGCCGCTATACCGACGACCATGCGCCGCCCGGCGCATTGCATGCGCTGATGCTGCGCTCGCCGCATGCCCATGCGACATACAGGATCGATGTGTCGCGCGCCGGCCGCCTGCCGGGCGTCGCCCTGATCCTGACCGCGGCCGACGTCGCCGATCTCGGCGGCTTGCCTTGCCAGTTCAATCTTCCGGACCAACCCTTCACCGCGCCATTATATCCGATCCTTCCGCGTGATGAAGTGCGGCACGTCGGCGACGCGGTTGCCTTCGTGGTCGCCGACACGGTCGAGCACGCGCGCGACGCGCTCGAGGCGATCGAGGTGGCGTGGACGCCGCTTCCATCGGTCGTCGGTGTCGCCAATGCCGTGAAGAAGGGCGCGCCTCAGGTTTGGCTGGACCACGCCGATAACGTGCTGTTCGACGTTTCGATCGGCGACAAGGATGCGACTGATGCCGCATTCGCCGGTACGCATGCGGTGGCGGAAATCTCGATCGTCAATCCGCGCGTCGTCACCAACTACATGGAGACGCGTGCTGCCGTCTGCGAATACGACGCCAGTCGTGATCGTCTGACGCTGACGGTGGGCAGCCAGGGCAGCCATCGGCTGCGCGAGATTCTCTGCCGCTCCGTGCTGAAGATTCCGACGGAAAAGATGCGCGTGATTTGTCCGGACGTCGGCGGCGGATTCGGCACCAAGCTGTTTCCCTATCGCGAATACGCGCTGATCGCGGTCGCCTCGAAAAAACTTCGCAAGGCGATCAAATGGACGGCCGAGAGATCGGATCATTTCGTCGGTGACTCGCAGGGACGCGACAATGTCGCGACCGCGCGCATGGCGCTGGCGGAAGACGGCAGGTTCCTCGGCATGGACGTCGACCTGATGGGGGACATGGGAGCCTATCTCTCCACCTTCGGTCCCTACATTCCCTATGGCGGAGCCGGGATGCTGCCGGGCCTTTACGATATCCAGGCGTTTCATTGCCGCGTTCGCGCCGTGTTCACCAACACCGTGCCGGTGGATGCCTATCGCGGCGCGGGCCGCCCCGAGGCCGCCTATGTGGTGGAGCGTCTTGTCGATGCCGCGGCGCGCAAGCTCGGGATGACGCCGGATGCCATCCGGCGCAGGAATTTCATTTCGCCGAAAGCGATGCCGTACAGAACCGCGACCGGCAAGATTTATGACTCCGGCGATTTCGCCGCGCATATGAAGCGGGCCATGGAAATTGCAAACTGGAAGGAATTTCCGAAACGGGCGAAGGCTGCGAAAAAGCGAGGGTTGGTTCGCGGCATCGGGTTGGCCACCTATGTCGAGATTTGCGGCACCATGGGCCGCGAGCGGGCCGATGTGCGGCTCGACGCAGACGGCGACGTCACGGTGCTGATCGGCACGCAGTCGAGCGGGCAGGGCCATGCCACCGCCTATGCGCAGATCATCGCCGATCAGTTCGGATTGCCGCCGGAACGAATTCATATGATCCAGGGCGACACCGACGTAGTCGTCTCCGGTCTCGGCACCGGCGGATCGAGTTCGATTCCCTCCGGCGGCGTCAGTGTCGAGCGGGCGACCCGCAAGCTTGGCGCCCAGCTCTGCGAGATCGCGTCAGAGGCGCTCGAAACCAGTGCGGCCGATCTCGAAATCAGCGACGGGTCGGTCCGGATTGCGGGCACCGACCGTTCGATCTCCTTCACCGATCTCGCAAAGCACGCCGCCGATCCTTCGAAGCTGACAGCCAATGAGAGTTTCAGCAGCGCCGACGGCACCTATCCGAACGGCACCCATGTCGTCGAAGTCGAGATCGACCCGGCAACCGGAAAGATCGTGTTGGTCAACTATGTCGTCGTCGATGATTTCGGTATGACGTTGAATCCGCTTCTGCTGGCGGGACAGATCCACGGCGGCACCATGCAGGGCATCGGCCAGGCGCTGATGGAGCAGGCGATCTATGATGCCGCGGACGGACAACTCATCACCGGCACGTTCATGGATTATGCGTTGCCGCGCGCGGCCGACGGCGCCTCGATCACGTTTGAGACCCGCAACGTTCCCTGCACCACCAATCCTCTCGGGGTGAAGGGAGCGGGCGAAGCTGGCGCCATCGGCTCCTGCCCGGCGGTGGTCAACGCCATCATCGACGGTCTGTGGCGCGAATACGGAATCGACCACATCGACATGCCGGCCACGCCCGAGCGAGTCTGGACGGCGATCCGCGCGCGCGGCGTCAAGACTAATTAGGGCGTGTACCCATAGGTTTGACGGCGAGATAATGCCACATCCACTTTGCCTTGTATCGGCTGACGACACGCGGCAACGCGATGTCCGTGGCCATGCCCGTTGCTATGATGGCAAATCCCGTGACAAGTTGCGCAAGCAGGCCTCCACGCGCTTTAACAATAGAGCGCAACGTTGATCGTGGCCTCGCTGTCATCCAAATCTCGGCGATCAAGCACAAGAACTTCTCGGACGATCGAGCCTACAGGAAACTGCCGCCAGCTCAAGTCAATGTGATGCCATTCGTCACCAACCGGCAGACCATTCCAGAAATGTGTTTCGTCGCTTTCACCTGTCCAGACTTTACCCTTGATGATTTCAGTTTCTGGATAATAGTGCTGCACAACCCGGGAGGTTGGATAACATTGCCCAATCGCGGGATTGTCGGCTTGCCCAACCGCTCCGTAAGCGGTTTGTCTATCCCAGGACGATTCCAATGCTTCACGAAGACGCAACATAAAGGTTGGGTCAGACCTCGGCATTTCGGGGGGGTGGCAAGTCGTGAGCGGCTTCATCGCCTCACTGTATCACAGGCTCGCATTTCCGCGCCCATCCGGAGTGGCAAAGAAAAA
The DNA here is from genome assembly GCA_044508545.1 of Bradyrhizobiaceae bacterium. Lineage (GTDB taxonomy): Bacteria > Pseudomonadota > Alphaproteobacteria > Rhizobiales > Xanthobacteraceae > Nitrobacter. Next base: position 24,136 of record JBIQHO010000008.1, read on the forward strand.
GGGACGAAACCTCGGTTCGTCCCTTGCCGAATGCCTCGCGATTGGGCCAAGGCTACTTCGTGACCTGTCCGCGGATTTCGCCGCCCGGATGGGCCGCTGTATGGACGTTGACGTAATATTTGCCGGCCAAAAGATCGGCGGCCTGCGCGTCGGTCAGCGTGGCGCTGCCTTCGGCGGGACTGGACGTCGCATTCGGGATTGTAACCGCAATGCCCGCGTTGTGGCCGACGGCTGCCGGACCATGGAAATGGGCGGCGGTCGCCGGACCGGTCAGACCCGAATAGGTCAGCTTCCAGGTCAGTTTTTTGGTGGCGGGATCGTAATTCGCCTCGACTGTGCCGGTGCCCTTGCTGGTATTGGGGGGCACTTCGGATGCGCCGTTCAGGGTTGCTTTCAGCGTTTCAGCAGACGCCTGGCTCGCCAACCCAACGGCGGCAGCGAGGGCGAGTGCGATGAGAGAAATCTTGGCGGCTTTCATCGGTTTCTCCTGATCATGTTCGGGCTGGCGCGAGTTTTAACAGCGCGTACCACCATTTGTTCCAGATGCAGGAGCGGCTAGTGTGGTGGTTCAGACGTTCGCTTCATTGCCCAATCGAGTCCGTCAAGCGAACTTCTGAACCTAAACCACACTGGAATCATAAAGTTTACGTGTCCCCTTTGATTACGAAGTTCGCATCAAAGGTTGCTGCAAGGGTATGCGAACTTCGGAATCGGAACACTAGTTGGTTCCGAACGCCTTGAAAGTGATGATGGTGTGGGTGTCCTGAATGCCCGGAATGACCTGAACCTTCTCGTTCACGAAGTGCCCGATATCGGTATCGTTATCGACATAGAATTTCGCCAGCAGATCGTAGTCGCCGGCGGTGGAATAGATCTCCGAGGCGATCTCGGCCTCCGCGAGAGCGTTGGCGACGGCGTAGGATTGGCCGAGCTTGCACTTGAATTGGACGAAGAAAGGAACCATCGCACATCTCCGGAGGGCGTCAGGCTTCAATATAGCGCGTTCGAGCCGCGTGGATACCGAGCTGCGCCGAAAAATCCGGCCGACCGGTGAGTTGACGGGCTCTCGGGTGGCGGCTCGTGCCTATGCCTTCCGCGAATGACTAACTATGCTGGCGCGATCCGACGACCCTCGTGCGAGAACATGGATGACAGTCCCCATTGCATTGACTATCGCGGGATCCGACTCCAGCGGGGGGGCGGGAGTCCAGGCCGACCTCAAGACTTTCGCGGCATTCGGAGTCTATGGCGCCTCCGTCATCACGGCGCTGACGGCGCAGAACACGCGAGGAGTGTCGGGGATCCACCATGTGCCGGCGGATTTCGTGACCGCGCAGATCGATGCGGTGTTCGACGATCTCGACGTCGGAGCCGTCAAGGTCGGCATGGTCGCGGACGCCGCCGTGATCGAGGCCATCGCCGGCGGCCTCTCGCGTTGGTCGCCCGCGCATGTGGTGGTCGATCCGGTGATGGTCGCGACGTCGGGGGCGAGCCTGCTGGAGCGCGATGCGGTGGAGGCATTGCGGAGCAAACTCGTTCCGCGCGCGCATTTGATAACGCCGAACCTGCCGGAGGCGGCGGTGCTGCTCGATGAAGCCGTCGCCGACAGCGAAAGCGACATCGCGCGGCAGGGCCGGCGTCTGCTGATGCTTGGCTGCGCGGCGGTTTTGATCAAGGGCGGGCACGGCAGTGGCGCGGAGAGCATCGACTATCTCGTCACGCGCGATGAAATGCTGGCGCTTGCCGCTCCACGCCTCGCCACCAAGAACACTCACGGCACGGGCTGTTCGCTGTCGTCGGCCATTGCCGCCGGCCTCGCCAAGGGCGACGATATGGAAACCGCCATGCGCGGGGCGAAGGCTTACATCACCGCGGCGATCGCGGCGGCAGACCGGCTCGGCGTCGGTCACGGCCATGGCCCGATCCACCATTTGCACAGGCTGGATCACGACTGACAGCATCATCATCGGTCAGGAAAAGAACGCGATCTTCTCGGCCTGAGTCATGCGCCGGATCGGCGCCAGCGGATCGGAGCGGGGCGTGGCGCGCGGGACAATACCGCTCTCCAGCAGCGACGCGCCGAGCGAGGGCGACGCGACAATCTCGGGA
>JBIQHO010000385.1:0-3191 GCA_044508545.1 Bradyrhizobiaceae bacterium
CAGCCCAGACCACGGTAGCAGGCGACACCAGCCAGAACAGCGCCCAGCCAAGCCCGAGCGTGACAACGCCGAACACCGCAATGAAAATCACGCCGAAAATCACGGGTATCGAAAGCACCACGAGATCGATCAGGAACGCAAAAAAGCGCCGCGTCAGGACGCCGCGAAACAATTCGGGCTGCATCCAGGGGTCGAACGCATGAGGCCGGAACTCGGCAGAGTTGCCGCTCCGCGCGGTGTTGAAGCCATCGTCGGCCATGACCATTCCTCCACGGCTCGTCCACGGCATTGCTTGCCGCCCCCGACATGGCGACGCGGCGCCGGGGTTGCAAGGCCTCTGGCAAGGCGTCAAGACCTCGGCAAGGCTCAAGAGACGGTAATGATCGCGGCGCAGCGCGGGCGGTTCGTCAGCCCTTCTGGTTGAGCCTCTCCGCCGCCGCGGGCGCGAAATAGGTGAGTACGCCGTCGGCGCCGGCGCGCTTGAAAGCGACGAGGCTTTCCATCATGGCCCGGTCGCCGTCGATCCAGCCGTTGCCGGCGGCGGCGGCGATCATCGCGTATTCGCCCGAGACCTGATAGGCGAAGGTCGGCCCGCCGAAGGTATCCTTCACCCGCCGCACGATGTCGAGATAAGGCATGCCTGGCTTCACCAGCACCATGTCGGCGCCCTCGGCGATGTCGAGTTCGACCTCGCGCAGCGCCTCGTCTGAGTTGGCGCTGTCCATCTGATAGGTCCGCTTGTCGCCGGTGAGCGCCTTGGCCGAGCCGATGGCGTCGCGGAACGGGCCGTAAAACGCCGACGCGTATTTGGCGGCGTAAGCCATGATCTGCACGTCAACGAAGCCGGCCTCGTCGAGGGCCCGTCGAATCGCGCCCACGCGTCCGTCCATCATGTCCGACGGAGCAATGATGTCGCAGCCGGCTTCCGCCTGCACCAGCGCCTGCTGGACCAGCACCGCCACCGTCTCGTCGTTGAGGATCCTGCCGTCCTCGATCAAACCATCATGGCCATGACTGGTGAACGGATCGAGCGCCACGTCGCAGAGCACGCCGAGGTCCGGAAACTCCCGCTTGATCGCGCGGACCGACCTGCACACCAGGTTCTTGGCATTGAGGGCCTCGCTGCCGCTGTCGTCCCGCAAGGCGGGATCGGTGTAGGGGAACAGCGCGATGCAGGGGATGTTCAGCTTCAGCGCCCGTTCCGCGTCACGCACGCACTGGTCGACGCTGAGCCGGTCGACGCCGGGCATCGAGGGAACGGGCGTCCGCCCGTCGGCGCCATCGGCCACGAACAGAGGCCAGATCAGGTCGTCGGTGGTCAGGATGTTTTCACGAATCAGGCGGCGGGCCCATTCCGACTTACGGTTGCGGCGCGGCCGGGCCACCAGATCGAGCGGCAAAGCGGACGTCGTGGCCTCGCGGCGAGGTCCATCCCGCATTTCAATGGGACGCCCGTATTTTATCGCCATGGTGCCGACACTCCCGAAAACCAGAAAGCCAATTTGATTTTGTTTCAATTCTACCATCAGGAACCGGCTTCGTCACCGCGCTCATGCCTCGGCGCAATGCAATTGATTTTACGATCCCGAAAAGTCATGAATCGGCGTCACATAACTATGGCTTCGAGCACCTGATGTCTGAAACCTCATCGCGCAAGCAGGCCCGGCGGGACAGTGTCACGTCGATGGCAGGGATTTCGTCCGCACGGGCGGAAACTGACGAAAATATCTGGACCGGGCGGCTTGTGCTTTTTCTCCGCATCATGGCGGTGCTGTCGCTTGCAACAGGACTTTATCATTGGGCTCAGGTCACCGGTTTCATCGGCGGCGAAGACAATGCCTTTGAGAACCAGACCGTGGCCTGGCAGGCCGCGACGGTCTACTTCGCGGTGATCGATCTGGTGGCGGCCGTGGGCCTGTGGCTCGCGACCCCTTGGGGGGCCGTCGTCTGGCTCACCACTGTTGTCTCCATGGCCGTCGTCGAACTGATGTTTCCGGCGATCTATGGCGGCAATCTGGCCGTCGTCGGCATCGAGACCGCGATGCTCGTGACCTATCTGGGGCTCGCCTGGATGGCGGCGCGTGAACGGCCGCCATAGGACGCTGCCACGCGAGATCAGAAGCCGGAATTGAAGGCGGCCCTTTGAAATCGGAATCGGATTGACGGCTTGCGTCGAATTGTCCGAAATTTTTTTCCGCTAAGAATTCGGTTACTCTAACGTCCCGGTCATTGATGTTGACAGGATGTTTCGAATTCGAGCGGTGCTGTTCCTGAATGTGACAGGTGCCGCAGACGAAGCGTGAACAGCGCAGCCCAAACGTCAAGGAAAGGTTGCGGAAGCCCCTGATCTGACGGGCTTAATCAGCAATTCACTGTCTTAAATTCATGATGTCTTTATTGTCTTATTTAAGCGGATATTCAAACGCCTCCCCTAGGGTCCGGTTATCAGGCGGAACACAAGTTTCGTCGAATAAGTCGGTAAACGACAACAGGGGAAGTCATCATGAAAGCCGTTGCGAAGGCTCACGAGCCCGCGGAACAGGTTGCCGGCAATGCGCCGGTGCAGTCGCTCTATCTCGAAGCGTTGACCTTAGTCGAGCGGCTGCATCGGCGTCTGCTCGATGTCATCAAGGATGAATTCGATCGTCGCGGTCGCGCGGACATCAATTCGGTGCAGGCGCTTCTGCTCTACAACATCGGCGACAAGGAACTGACTGCCGGCGAACTGCGGACGCGCGGCTACTATCTCGGCTCCAACGTTTCCTACAATCTGAAGAAACTCGTCGAGTTGGGATTCCTCGATCATCAGCGCTCGCGCGTCGATCGCCGCTCGGTGCGCATCCGCCTGACTGCGCAGGGACAGGAAATCCGCCGCATCGTCGACGCGCTCTACCAGAAGCACGTCAAGACCGTCGAACAGGTCGGCGGCATTTCGAACGAAGAGTTCGCGACGCTGAACAAGTCGCTGCATCGTCTTGAGCGCTTCTGGACAGATCAGATTCTGTATCGGCTCTGAGTTTTCTCGGGGGCAACGGGACGAAGCCGGCGACAAGATCGGCCGCCCCTGCCGGACCTCAAGAACACGACATTCCCCGCATCTGAACGCATCGGCCCGGTTCATCCGGCGCCGGTGCTTTTTGCTGTGCCGTTGTCGGCCGCCTCCGATTACGTTACAGACGCAGACACACGAA
>JBIQHO010000009.1:0-26134 GCA_044508545.1 Bradyrhizobiaceae bacterium
GTCCGACCCGGCCGGCGTCAAGGGCACCAAGGATATCGTCAAGGCGTTGACCGCCATCAAGGATAAAGGCGCGTCGTTCATTTCGCGCGGCGACCGTTCCGGAACGCATATCGCCGAGATCAAGCTCTGGACAATAGCCGGCATCGACATCGGGAAAGACAAGGGACCGTGGTACAAGGAGGTCGGTCAGGGGATGGGAGCCGCGCTCAACATCGCGTCGGCCTCGAATGCTTACGTGCTGTCCGATCGCGGCACCTGGCTGTCGTTCAAGAACCGCGGCGACCTCGAAATCGTCGTTGAAGGCGACAAGCGCCTGTTCAACCAATACGGCGTCATGCTGGTGAATCCCGCAAAGCACCCAACGGTCAAGGCGAAGCTCGGTCAGCAGTTCATCGATTGGCTGATCTCGCCGGAGGGGCAGGCGGCAATCGCCAACTATAAGGTCAACGGTGAGCAGTTGTTCTATCCGAATGCCCACGATCGGGGCGCGTGATCGGATGCCACTTGCCGATGCGGTGCCGGCTGCGGCCCTGGGTTTGCAGAGCACGGACGGGAGCAACTGCTGGCTTCACGCGAAGCGCCCGCAGGCCGGCGTAACAGACGGTACTCAGAGCCTTTCCGCTTCCGATGGAATCAGAAGCGGGACTCTATGATTTAACGCGTTTTCTTCACGCGAACCGGTCTCCGCTTCGCTCGAAAACGCTATAGCGTTGCCGGGAAGATGGAATTTGATATGATGGGCGGATAGTGCCTCGCTTGGAGGATACTGAAAATGAAAGCCTTTCTGCTGGCGTGCGTCTGCGCCGTCGTGCTCGCGCTCGTGGCCGTCGAGGGCCTCAACGCCGTTCAGAAACCGGTCGGCGTTGCCTTCTCCACCTCAGCCGTTCGCCTTTAATCGGGCACCGTACCTGCTGGATCGGCACGTGATGAGAAAAAGTGCAGCGGCCCGTATTCAGGCTTCTGCCGCTCCGTTGGTTTTCTCTATCAGGAAAACGATGCGCTGCTCGCTGCGTTCGGTAATCTCGATCTTGTCGCCGGTTTCGCGGATCAGATTTGGAATATCGATGACCGACAACGGATCGGTGCAATGCACTTCGAGCTGATCGCCCGTTCGCAACGGCTTCAGCGCCTTCCTGGTTTTCAAGGCGGGCAAGGGACATTTCAGTCCGGTGAGATCGAGCTTCGTCCTGTTCATGCGCGCAGGATGAAGGTGGGAGCGCACAAGGTCAACGCAGCATCCTCATAGCAGGCCGGCGTAGGGAAGAAACCCGACGTCCTGCCCGGGCTCGACCCGGGTCACGGTCTCCCCGAGTTCGACCAGGCCATCGGTATCGACCAGCGAGGATAAAAGCCCCGCGCCCTCGCGCGGAAACTTCATCGCTTCGATCGCGCCATCGTCGGTCCTGCGCAAGCCGGCGCGGACATATTCGCGCCGGCCGGACTTTTTCTTGTAGGTGAAAGCCGCGCGCACCGGCATCGGGATAAGCGGTTCGGGCAAGGCGCCCGACAACGCCAGTACGGTCGGCCGCACCACGTGGACGAAGGTGACGAAGCTCGCGACCGGATTGCCCGGCAATCCGATCAGGGGGGTGCCGCCGATGATCCCCATCGCGACGGGACGGCCCGGCTTGATTGCCATGCGCCACATCACCAGCGTGCCGATGCTTTCGACCGCCGCCTTGACGTGATCCTCTTCGCCGGTCGAAACGCCGCCGCTGGTCAGGATCAGATCGCATTCGCCCGCGACCGTCTTCAAGCCGCCGGCGAGCGATGCGGGGTCGTCGCGCAGGATGCCGAGGTCGGTGACCCCGCAGCCGAGCCTGCGCAGCATCGCCACCAGCATGAAGCGGTTGGAATCGAAGAGTTGCGCGCCGTCGCGCGCCTGGCCCGGCGAGGCCAACTCGTTGCCGGTCGAAAATACCGCGACCCGGATCCGCCTGACGACCTTGAGATGCGTCAAGCCGAACGCGGCCGCGAGCGCGACGTGCTGCGGGCGCAGGCGCTGGCCGGCACGCAGGCCGATCTCGCCTTGTTGGATGTCCTCACCCGCGGGACGGACATTGGAACCCGGTTTCAAGCCGGGCGGCAAAACCACCTTGCCTGATGGATCGATGCGGACGTCTTCCTGCATGAATACGGTATCAGCGCCCGGCGGGAGCGGCGCGCCGGTAAAGATTCGCGCGGCGTGACCGGGCTCCAGCGGCCCGCATGCCGCAGCGCCGGCCGGAATGCGGCCGGCCACCGGCAGGATCTGCTCCGCCGTTTTTGCAATATCCCGGCTCCGCGCCGCGTAACCATCGACCGCGGAATTGGTGAAGGGCGGCAGCGGCAACGGCGCGGTCACGTTGTCTGCGAGCACGCGTCCATCGCTGTCGGGAAGAGGCACCGTTTCGAAATCCGTGATCGCGTTGACGCTCGCCGCGATCAGGCTGACCGCGTCGTCAACCGACATCATCGGTCCGCCGAAGGCGAAGCAATCATCGGACAATTGAGCCATGCCGCCTCGTCAGCCCCCCGCCGCGCGCGCGGTATCGATCTCCTCCACCGGCATCGCCGCACGCCGCACGAGCGTCGCGACCGCGGGGATATCATCGAGATGGGCCACCGGCAGCCGGGTTTCAACCGAAACGTCGGCGATGACGCCGACGATGTGACGGTCGTCGGGAAACAGGAAGGGCTTGCCGTTGCCGGCCCGGTGGACCTCGATCTTGGGCAGCGGCGCACGCTTGAACCCTTCGACGACGACGATGTCGACCGGAGCCAGCTTTCGCAGCAATTCAAAAGGACCGAGTTCGGGAGCTTCGTGCAGTTCGTGCATCAACGCCCAGCGTCGCTCGGATGACACCAGGACTTCGGTCGCGCCCGCCTCGCGGTGGCGCCAGGAATCCTTGCCGGGCACGTCCACATCGAAATTGTGGTGAGCGTGCTTGATGACGGAAAGGCTCACGCCCTCTCTCAGCAAATGCGGGATGAGGCGCGTCAGCAACGTGGTCTTTCCGGCGCCGCTCCATCCTGCCAGGCCGATCACTTTCATCCGGTCCCCGGAACCCGCTATGTCATTCATTCTCTGCATGTTTATATCGGTTCAACGCCAATGTCATGCTAGCGTCTTCGGATGATGAAGATCGAAAAGCCGCCGGCCCCCCTGATCGTCCCCAGCCCGGACGACTCACGGCTGACCCGGCTCGTTACGGGGACCGACCAGACCGGCGCGAATGTCGACATTAAGGTGCCGATGGAGCGGGCGCTGACGCTCTACCTGAACGCCCAGGAGATCGTCACCATGATGACGATCGGCGATCATCCGGAATATCTCGCGCTCGGCTACCTGCTAAACCAGAACATGTTGAAATACGACGACGTCGTCACCGAGGTCGAATATGACGACGATCTTCAGGTCGTCGTGGTCAGGACCGAGCACCACACCAATTTCGAGCAAAAGCTGAGGAAGCGCACGCAGACCTCCGGATGCGCGCAGGGCACCGCGTTCGGCGATCTGCTCGAAGCCATCGAAAACGCCGAACTTCCCAAGGCGGAATTGCGAACGTCCTGGCTGTACCGGATGACGCATGCGATCAACACCATGCCCTCGCTTTACCTTGAGGCCGGCGCTATCCATGGCTGCGTGCTGTGCAGGGAAGGCGAGCCGCTCTGCTACACCGAGGACGTCGGCCGCCACAACGCCGTCGACAAGATTGCCGGCTGGATGTACCGGCACGGGGTCGATCCCGCCGACAAGATTCTTTATACCACCGGACGGCTGACCTCGGAGATGGTGATCAAGACCGTGCGCATGGGCATTCCGATCCTGGTGTCGCGCTCGGGCTTCACCGCCTGGGGCGTCGATCTGGCGCGACAGGTGGGACTGACGCTGGTCGGGCGCACGCGGGGAAAGCGCTTCATCGCGCTGTCGGGCGAACAGCGCATCGTCTACGATCAGAATCTCGCTTATGTCGAGGACGAGTCGGCGCGGCACCAGCGCAAGGGAGAAGGCGGTGACGATTGAGATTCCGCCGACCCCCGGCGTGCTGCTCGCCGGCGGCCTGGCGCGACGCATGGGCGGCGGCGACAAGCCGATGCGGACGATCGCCGGCCGCACCATTCTGGAGCGCGTGATCGCGCGGCTGAAGCCGCAATGCGACGGAATCATTCTCAACGCCAATGGCGATCCCGAACGGTTCGCGACGTTCGGGCTTACGGTCATAGCCGACGACGTGCCCGATTTTCCCGGGCCGCTCGCCGGCATTCTCGCAGCGCTCGACTGGGTGGCCGCGAACCGGCCTGGGCTCGAATGGATGCTGAGCGCCGCCGCGGATTGCCCGTTCCTGCCGCGCGATCTGGTCGCGCGCCTGCATCAGGGCCGCGCGGCGGAAAAGGCCCAGCTCGCGGTTGCCGTGTCCGGCGGACAAACGCATCCGGTGATCGGTCTCTGGCATGTCGGCTTGCGTGAGGAGTTGCGCCGCGCGCTGGTCGAGGACGACATCCGCAAGATCGACCGCTGGACCGCGCGTTACCGGCTTGCGTCCGTAAGCTGGCCGGCGGAGCCGCTCGATCCGTTCTTCAATGCCAATACGGTCGAGGACATCGCCGAGGCGGAACGGCTGGCGGCTCTCGACGGGGGTTAACGGTCACGCCCGCCGAAAGCCGGCATGGGCGAGCGCGGCGCGGATTTCCTCCGATGCCAGTGCGTCGAGAAAGGCCTGTACCGCGGGGCGTTGCTTTCGCGCGGTCACCAGCGCGAAATCGTAATGCTCCTCGGCGAGCGGAATGAAGCCGAGACCGTAGGCCCGCGCCACCGGAGCAATGGTCATGCCCCAATCGGCACGTCGCTGAGCCACGGCTGCTGCGACCGCATTGTGCGAACGCGGCTGGTTCCAGTAGCCTTCGGGCCGCGCGCCTGCGAGCAGCCGGTCGATCAGGATGCGCGTGCCCGCGCCCTGGTTGCGGTTCACCATGATGCAGGCGGGATCGGCCAGCGCGGCGCGCACGGCCTCCTGCGCAGTCACGCCTTCGAACCGCCGGTCGCCTTTGCAAAACACAATGCCCTGCATGCGCCGCCAACCCGGCAGCAATTCGAGTCCGTCGGCCAGGAAAGGCGTGTTGTAAGTCTCGGTCTTGTCGTCGAACAGATGGATGGGCGCGAGATCGCACTCGCCGCGCCGCGCCGCCGCCAGTCCGCCGAGGCTGCCGACCGCGATCGTGCGCACAGTAATGCCTGCGCGCGCGAGCGGCGTGGTGGCGAGATCAAGTCCGGTGCAATGGCTCCCTATGATCACAAGGTCCGGCGCCCGGACATGCGGAGTGAACAGCGTGACGTCCGCCGCGGTGTCGGCCGGCATGTGATCGGCCAAGGTGTCGATGCGCAGAAATCCGTCGGCCTGCGCGAACGAGGTGATCGCGCCCGAGCCCTTGCCGGTGGGATAGGCGATCAATCCGTCGCGGCCCTCCACCAGCGAGACCATGACGAATTCGGCGCGGCCGAGTTCGGAAGCGATCCGCACCGGCACCCTCGCGCCGATTTTGGCTTCGGCGCGCGGCGGCAGTCCGGCCATTCGTCGCAGCACCGGCACGATCATGTCGTGAAAGGTGAACATCGCCGAGGTCGGAAATCCGGGCAGGATCACGACCGCCTTGCCGTCACAGACGGCGAGGCATAGCGGCTTGCCCGGCTTGAGGGCGACGCCATGTGCGATGATGCCGGGCCTGCCGAGCCGGGTGACGATGCGGTGGGACAGATCGCCGGCGCCCTTGGAGGTGCCGCCGGACAATACCAGCATGTCGCTTTCAAGAAGCGCGCGCCGCATCGCCGCCTCGAGCTTTGCGTCATCGTCCGGGACCGCGCCGAGGAAGACCGCATCGCCGCCGTTCTCATCTATCGCAGCAGTGATGATCGCGCCGTTGGTATCGTAGATCGCAGCGGGGCGCAGCGGTGAACCCGGCTGCACCAGTTCGTCGCCGGTCGAGATGACGGCGACGCGCGGCTTGCGCGCGACGCTGATATCCGCGATGCCGCATGCCGCCAGAATGCCGACCTCGCGCGAGCCGATCACCGTTCCGGCCCGCAGCAAGGTCTCGCCGCGGGCGATGTCGGACCCGGCGTAGGAGACGAACTGTCCGGGCGAGACGGCGCGGCGCACCTCGATGCTGGAGCCGCCCGCCGGCTGGGTGTGTTCGACCATGACGACGGCGTCGGCGCCGCGCGGCAGGGGGCCGCCGGTCGCAATCGCCGTCGCCGTTCCCGGCAGCACCGCCTTGGTGGGCGCGGTGCCGCACGCGATCGCTTCGTCGTTGAGCACGAGCCGCACCGGGGTTCCTTCGCCCGCCGGGGACAGATCGACCGAGCGGACGGCGAACCCGTCGACGTTGGAACGGTCGAAGGGCGGCACGTCGAGCGGCGCCACCACATCGTCGGCGAGCGCGCCGCCGAGCGCATCGGCAAGCCTGCGTTGCTCCCTCGCGACCGCGCGCGGAAACAGCGCGGCCTCAAACCGTCTGACGGCTTCTTCGCGCGACAGGATCGTCAGGAACTGGTCCTGCTCACCGCTGTCGCGGTTGTTCGGGGATGGAGCCTCGGTCATCTTCCAATCCATGTCATTCACGCCATAGATAGGCATCGACCGGCGTGCCTGCCGCAAATCCTTCGCTGGACCCCGGGATCAGCAGCCACGCGTCCGCGCGGGCCATGACATGAAGCGGCAGATCACCGGTCGCGAGGGGAAGCCACGCGCCGTCCCGTTCCTCGAGCAGAGCGATCTCGGCAAGGCCGACGCTCGAGGCGATCTTGCGCGACAGGGGCAGGCGCCGCCATGGCCGCGATCGTCGTCCGGACAGGCGGTCCAGTAGGGGAAGCGCCAAAGCGAACCATGCGGCGAGTGCGTGATCGGGAGCGCCGGGCATCACCAGAACAGGGGTCGCGCCGGTCCGCCCGATGGCCGCGGTGCGTCCGGGCTGCAGCGCGACGCCATGGGCCAGCACTTCGCCGCGGCGGGCGAGCGCGGTGACCGTCGCATCATTGCAGCCGACGCCGCTGCCGCCCACTGCGATCAACAGGTCCGAGCCGTCCGGGTCGAGCACGTCCGCGATGGAGGCCGCATCGCGTGCTGCGGCTTCGATCTCCGTGATACAGGCGCCATTGGCGCGAGCATGGTCGGCGATCAGGCGGGCCGTCGCGGCGCCGCCGGGGAGGTTGCCGATGCGAAGCCGCGGCCGTCGCACGTTGAGCGTAGTCCGCCCGGCGATTCGCGCCGTAAGGAGATCGCGCGGGCGGATCAGGTGACCGGCCGCAATCGCCGGACGGTCCGCGCCGATATCACGGCCGGCACGCCGGACGCCCTGCCCGGGTGCACCTTCGATGATAATCTCGACGAGGGGTCCCGACGTAACGACCGCGCCGGCATCGAGCACGCAGTCGCAATGCTGCGGCATCGCATCGCCTGCATCGACCCAGATTGGCGGCTTCGCCAGGGACAGCGGCGAATAGGATGAGGCGCCGACCACATCATGGGCGTTCACCGCCCAGCCGTCGGCAGCCGCACGATCATGAGCCGGAACGAGCGGAAGAGCCGGCATTTCGGCCGCCACGCAGCCGAGCGTCTCGGCCAGGGCAAGTTCCTCCGCTGCGACCGCATCGAGCCCGTGCAGCAAGGTCGCAACCGCAGTCTCAAGCGGGGTGAGCGATGCCGGCAGGCACTGCGTCATGAGAGGCGTCCGTTGTCTCGACTCGGCAGTGAGCTTGCCTGATTCAAACGTCACCCGGGGTTCAATCTGCATCCCTGTTATCGGCGCACGCATGTTTCCGATAGTTCAACCCGCGACCACCGGTCCGCCGGCCTTTTTCCAGGCCTCGATCCCGCCGTCGATATGCGCGGCGTTGGCAAGACCAGCCTCCTTTGCCGCGGTGACCGCCATCGCCGAGCGCTCTCCGAATGCGCAGAAGAACACGATGCGGCGCCCGGTCGCGGCGGCGACTTCCCGCAGCATGCCGCCGGGCTTGAGGCTATCGGCGATATCGGGATAAGGCGCATGCAGCGCGCCGGTCAGCGTGCCGTGCTTGGCGCGCTCGTTGCTTTCGCGGAGATCGACCAGCAGGATGTCGGGCTGGCCGATCCGGGCAATCGCCTCGCGCGGCGTCAGCGCGAGTCCCTGTTTCGCCAGATCGTCCTGCCTGAGGCCGACATGCATGTTGGCGGGGATCACCACGTCCATCAGCTTGGGGTTCGGCAGTTTCAGGTTGTTCATCAACTCGACGTATTCGTCGATCGAGCGCACCTGAAGCCGCGGGTTGTGGCGTTTCTCCTCACCGATGGTGGAGACCGTATCGCCCTTGTAGTCGTGCGCGGGGAACACCATGGTTTCATCTGGCAACTTCAAGAGGCGGTTGAAGATCGAATCGTACTGCGCGCGCGCGCTGCCGTTCTGGAAGTCGGTGCGGCCGGTGCCGCGGATCAGCAGCGTATCGCCGGTGAAGACGCGGTCGCCCATCATGTAGCTATAGGAATCGTCGGTGTGCCCCGGCGTGTACATCACGTCGAGGCCGATGCCCTCGACCGTGATCTTGTCGCCGTCGCTGACGCGCATCGAGACCACGTCGGCCTTGGTCTGCTCGCCCATCACGGTGACGCAATGGGTGCGGTCGCGCAGTTCGCCGAGGCCGGTGACGTGATCAGCGTGAAGATGGGTATCGACAGCCTTCACGAGCTTGAGGTCCAGTTCGCGCAGCAACTGGCAATAACGGTCGACCTTTTCCAGCACCGGATCAATGATCAGCGCCTCCCCGCCGGCGCGGCTTGCCATCAGGTAGCTGTAGGTTCCGGAGACGCTGTCGAAGAGTTGGCGGAAAATCATGATCGTACGATCCTGAATGCCGGTGCAAATTTTTCTTGCCCGCAAGGTATCGTAGCAAATTTATGCTGTCGCTGCGCGATTACAACGGGTTCAGAAATCCAGTTTGTCGCGGATGGCGTCGAGCCCGGCTCGCGCGCAGGCCTCGTCCTTGTCGCCGCCCGGCGCGCCTGAGACGCCGATGCCTCCGACCAGCGTCCCGCCGGTTTCGATCACCAGCGCACCGGCCAGCATCGCAATATGCGGCAATCGCGCCAGGCCGGCGTCCATCTGCCCGTCGCGCACCATCCTGGCCAGCTCAGACGTGTCGCGGCGAAAACTCAGCGCCGTATAGGCCTTGGCGGTGGCAATGTCGGCCGCGGGCAGGCCGGCGTAACGGTCGCGCAGCAGCACCTGCGGCTGGCCGAAGCGGTCGATTACGGCCACGGCAACCTGATATCCGTCGTCGCGGCACTTCTTCAGGGCGCTTTGCGCGGCTTCCAGCGCGACGTCCGGGGCCAGCGACTTGTAGGTGACAAGCGCATCGTCGCCGGCATGGACCGAAACAGGAAGGAGCATGACGAGCGCGATCGCTCCGGCAGCGGTGGCTCTCATGCCGAGTCGTCCCTGCTCGCGCAGGGACCCACACTCCCTGGCATTTTTGTGGGTGTGCTGCGTCAGCCGTTTTGTCAAACCTCATGTCCTCCACGTATGGGTCCCTGCGTGCGCAGGGACGACCTCAAGTGTGAGGCGAGTTACGGCCGCACATAGCTCCAGCCCTGCTCCTGCAGCTCCATCAGCCGCACCATGCCCAAGGGCACGACCGTCGTCCCGGGCAGCAACTCAAGCGGACGGCCTTCCTTCTTCTCCATGGCCTCCTTGGTGTTGTTGCACGCCGAGAACTGGATCTTGCTGGGAGACGGAATTTTGCTGAGGTGCTTGATGCGCTCCTTCACCGGCGAGGTATCTTCGCGCAGCATGTGGAGGCCCGGTCCGCATGCCATGATCTCGACGACCGCCGCCTGGTTCACGCCCTGATAGTACCGGATCACGTCGGTGGCATTGGTCAGCGCGAAGTCCATGGTATGCCGATCGTTGGTGTCGACCTGGATCACAAGGCGATGCTTTGGCTCGTCGGCGAAACCATTCGAGCTGACTACCAGCAACAGGCCGGCGGCGGCGACGAAAAGGCAAAGAAATCGGCGCATGACAACTCCCTATGGTCTGACCAGCGTGTAACCGTTTTCCGTGAGCGACAGGATGTGTCCGACGCCGACCTGAACCGGCGTTGCGGACGGGATGATGGCCGGCCGCTTGCCGGTCTCGCGCTCGATGGTGTCGAGCGTATTTACGCAGACGTCGAACGTCACGCCCTGGGCGATCAGGCTCTCGACGCGAGCCCGGCTGGCGTTTTCCGTCCGCAGCAGATCGATGCCCGGACCGAACGCGACGACTTCGATGGCTATCTTGTCTGGATCGTAGGCCTTGATCAGGTTGTTGGCGACGCTGAGAACCAGGCCCTGCTTCTTCGCATCGCCATCGGACAATTGCAGGACGATGCGATGCTCGGCGAAGGGTTTGTCAACTAGCGGAGCGGGCTGAGCCCGAAGCGTGAGCGGCGCCAGCGCCAGCGTGACCGCTGCGGCTGCGACCGCACCCCTTCGTGTCAGCACGTCGGTCATCCTGCCCAGCCTGGATTGCCGTCGACGCCCATCAGCGTCACGCTATCGCGGTGGACGCCGCTTGTCATGCCGTTACGCAGA
Organism: Bradyrhizobiaceae bacterium; assembly: GCA_044508545.1. Lineage (GTDB taxonomy): Bacteria > Pseudomonadota > Alphaproteobacteria > Rhizobiales > Xanthobacteraceae > Nitrobacter. Next base: position 10,584 of record JBIQHO010000009.1, read on the forward strand.
TGCCCGGCGAAGACGTCCCAGACCGGCGCGCCGTCCTGCCTGTTGACCGAGGCCCAGCCGGCGACCTTGTAAGTCTTGCCGGCCTCGAGGGAGCGACCATCCCCCAGTTTCAGGTCCGAGATGCGGTGGCCGGCGCTCTCCGCGGGCGCGCAGGCATATGAGAGGCCGCCGACGCGAACCATGTCGCCGCCCTGCTGGTAGTAGGGATCCGGGTTGAAGAGATTGTCGCAGACGTCCTCCAGAATATCCCTGATCTGGTGGCCTGTCATGGTCTGCACGTAGGTCTCGGGATAGGTGCAGGCGGTTTCGGCGAGCACGTCGTCCATCGTCACGCCCTGTCCGGGCAGCACGCTGGTGCCCCAGCGGAAGCCCGGCGACAATGCGATCTCGGCATCGAACGCCGCGCGCAGCGCGTCGCAGATCAGGCTGTCCATGGTGCCGTTGAAATTGCCGCGGCGATAAAGCAGGCGGTCCGTGGTTGCGATCTTCTCGGCATAGGCCGCAGCATGAGGCGCGCGTACCTTCTCGATCAGAGCTTCCATCGCAGGATCGGCCCTGACCAGTTCGGAGAACACTGGCAGCAGCCGGTAGCGTATGTCGCGGACCTTGCCTTTGGCAAGATCGAGGTCGAGCACACCGAGGAATTTTCCGTTCGAGCCGGCATTGGTGACAAGCGTCGTGCCGCCGGCATTGCCGACAGGGACGGGTTGCGGCACGGCATCGTGGGTATGGCCGCCGAGGATGACGTCGATGCCGCTGACGCGGCTTGCGAGCTTGAGATCGACGTCCATGCCGTTGTGGGACAGCAGGACGACCGCATCGACCCTGTCGGCATCGCGCAGCGACCGCACCAGTTTCTGCAGCTCCTCCTCGCGAATGCCGAAGGTCCAGTCCGGCGTGAACCGCCTGGGATGGGCGACCGGCACATAGGGGAAGGCCTGGCCGATCACGGCTATGCGGTGGCCGCCGATCTCCCTGATCGTCGCCGGCTTGAACACGCGCTTCGAGGCGGCATCGAAGGCCGGCGCGTCGTTGAACGCGGCTTCCTCGGTGAGGAATACGTTCTGCGCCAGGAATTCGCCCTTGAAGCGGGCGAGGTTGTCGCGCAGCGTTTTCTCGCCGTAGGTGAATTCCCAGTGCCCGGTCATCGCGTCGATGCCGAGCAGGTTGGCGGCGTCCACCATGTCGGCGCCGTGCATGACATTGGCGAGGCCGGAGCCCTGCCACAGATCGCCGCCGTCGAGCAGCAGCGAATTGTTCGGACCGGCCTCGCCGCGCAGCCGGTCGATCAGCGTCTTGAGATGGGCAAAGCCGCCGAGCCTGCCGAAGCGCGCGGCCGATTTCTCGAAGTCGAGACAGGTGAAGGCATAGGCGTCGGCGCTGCCGGCCCTGATCCGAAAACGATCGAGGAAAGCGCGGCCGACCAGGTGGGGCGGCTGTCCGCGCATCGCGCCGATGCCCAGATTGACGCCGGGCTCGCGGAAGTACACCGGCAGCAACTGCGCGTGGGTGTCCGTCATGTGCAGGATGCGGGCATTGCCGAAGCCCGCGAGGTCGTATACGGCGTGATCGTCGGCCGCCCGAGACATGCGTGGCAGCGCGCTGGACAGGCAGGTTGCGCCGGCGGCCTTGAGAAGATCCCGGCGGCGAAGGGTCATAGGATGAACCCGTCTAGTACGGCACCCTCTCGTGAGCTAAGGCCGGGATGCCTGCTCGCGACGGTTCGGTCTGATCTGACGCCCAATCAGCGGATCTCCATCTTCCTCCAGGCGTCCTTCTGCTCGTTGGACTGAAAGATCGCAGCCTTCGACAGCGCTTCGGATTTCCTGGATTCCTCGACCGCCTTGTCGAAATCGCCGGCGGCTGCGGCGGCCTTGGCATCCTTCAGCGCCGATACCGCCGTGGTCCACTGGTTGCGCAGTTTGCCGGCTTCGTTATTGGCTGCTTCGGCCGCGGCATAGGCCGCCTTGTAATCGTCTTCGCTGCTCGCGGCGCGAACCGATGTCGCGCTCGCGGCCATGAGCATCGAAAGCGCCACCAGGGCGGGAAGGCGCATCATGCTGTTTTTCATGGTCGTGCTCCCGGTCCCGAAATCGGCAGCCCGTTGCTGACGTAAGACAGATAGTATTCGAGATCGCGGTATTCGTCGTCCTGCGGCGTCAGCGGCACCGCGCGTACCTGGCTGTTGCAGGTGGTGAAGCGGCGGCTGGTCGTGCCCATGCCGCCCCATGCCGAGCGGTAGATCGGCATCGCGTTGAGAATGCCGAGCGCGGGCGCGAGGACCTCGGCCCGGATGTGGTCGCCCGGCGTCTGCACATGGCAGGTGGCGCAGGAGAAGTTGAGCTGGCCGCGCCGCGTATAGAAATAGCGCTTGCCGTTTTCATAGGCGGCGAGCGCCCGCGGGTCTTTCGGGATCTTGATGTTGAACGGCTTGCCGCGCGAGGTGAACGCCATATAGGCCGTCACCGATGCCATGTCGTCCTTGGTATAGGAGAACGGCTTTTCGCCGTTGCTTTCCAGGCACTGGTTCACGGCGAGTTCGAGCGTGACGACCTTGCCCTGCTTCTCGTCGAAATAGGGGTAGTTCTGCCGGATGCCGATGCCTCTATGGGGGAAACAGTCCGCGAAGGTTTTGCCGTTCTTGAACGGTTTCTCGAACATCTCCTTGCCGGCGGCGAGCGCGAATTCGTAAGGAGGAAACTCCTCCTTCTCCTTCCACTGCTTGTACAGGCCCTTGTCCATTGAGTACGGCCCGTTGACGAAATCCTTCAGCTTCAGCTTGGGAAACTTGTCGGTGAAGTATTTCTGGAACGCCTTGAGGTCGGCAGGCGGATTCGGGTTGTCGGCGGCGTGAGCCATCCGCACGGAGGCGGAGGTCAAGGCCGCCAGCACCACTCCCATTGCCGCCGAGCGAAAGCTCAATCGCATGTCTGTTCTCCGACTGCCGCGCGCCGCCATTACTGAATCTTAGCCGTCGAGGAGTCGGAAGCGCCCTTGTTGTCGATCCAGCTGATCTTGAGGTCGTCGCCCTTCCTGCCGCCCTTGAAGCTGAATTTCACATAAGGGTCCTTTGACACCGCCGGACCCCAGTCGGCGATGAAGACCGGCTTTCCGCCGTGTTCGAACGTCAGTTGCTGAATGAAGTGCGCCGGGATCACTTCGCCGGCGGAATTCTTGACGAAACCCGAATCCATCGGGTGCTGGATCAGCGCCTGGACCTCGGTGGTGTCGCCGCTCGACGTTGCGCGAACGCGGATTGTCGATGCCATGACTGTCTTCCCTTAAGCTTTCGTCTCCACCGGTGGGGTGAGTCCGACATTCGCCACCCGCTTCGCAGCGGCAAGCGAACGTCAAATTCAAACCCCACTCGAAACCTACATTGCTAATGGTCCTTAGATTCCCGTTTTTCGGGATCGTGCCCTAGCCGCCGCAGCCGCCGATGGTGACCTTGATTTCCTTGCTGGCGCTATAGAGCTTGCCGCCGGCTTCCACGACCGCGATGACATTGCTGGTCTTGGCCATCTTCAGGCGGTTGGCGACGCTCGGCACCGTCCCGGCGGGAATGCGATATGACGCCGCCAGCGCGTTCGGGTTTTCCGCAACGAAAATTGCGATCGACGTCACGCCGGGCAGGGTCGTGGTGACGGAAACCGGAACGACCGCGCCGTTCTCGGCGATCTCCGGCGCGTCCATCCTGACCTTGTCGGATTTCTCCGCGGCCTTGCCGTAGAGCGCCTGGATCGCGCCGTCGGCTCCCTTGACCTTGAAAGCGGCGTCGGGGTAGGCGTCGTTGGCTGCGGCCAGCGCGGGCGCAAGTCCGAAGCGAATGCCGGCAAGGCCTGCCAACGCAACGACCGCCCCACCTTTCAGGACCAACCGCCGCGTCGCATCAACGCTGCCGGGCGATAAGTGGATCATGTATGGTCTCCTTTGCGCGCGGCTGTCACAGCGTTTGCAGGAAGTCGACGACCGCGTCGATTTCCTTGTCGGTCAGGATGTGGTTCCGACCGAACGGCGGCATCACCGTGAGCGGATTCCGCTTGGTTTCGTCGGCGACGATCGCGACAAGGTCGGCGCGGTTCGGATATTTGCTCTTGATGCCGGTGAGGGCGGGGCCGATGTTGCCGGCCTGGCTGCCGCCCTTGATCTCGTGGCAGGTCAGGCAGTTGCCCTTGTTACGATCGAATGCGAGCTTCTGCCCTTCGTCGGCAGCCGACTGCGCGCGCGCCGGGCAAGACGCGACGGTGGCGGCGAGCAGCAAGGCGGTCGCCAGCGCAGGCAGGAGGATGGGCTTCTTCAAAGGAATCATCGTCAAAGGCGGTACCTGCGGCTATTATTGCAGTTGCGTCCTCATCGCGTCCAGCCTGAGCCGGGGCAGGGGCGTTGCCCTCCGCCGGACTTAATTTTCACATCCTCGGCCTTTGCACAAGCGCTCATGCCGGCAGAATGTAAGGAAGGATGCCGACTATGACAGGTTTTTCCGTCGAATTCGGCAAGAACGGCCGACGCGCGGAATCGGACGACCGTCTCGACGCGGCTGCGTTCCATCGCAACCATCAAGCGATCTGGGCGGTGCTGGAAAAATTCCTGCACGATAAAGCCGGAGACGCGGTCGAAGCCGGCAGCGGCACGGGTCAGCACGTTGTTTTCTTCGCGCGGCAAACGCCGGGGATCACCTGGTGGCCGAGCGATCTCAACGACAATCATCTGCGCAGCATCGCAGCCTGGACCGCTCACGAGCAACTCGTCAATGTCCGCCCGCCGTTACGGATCGACCTGTCGAGCCCGGAATGGTTCACTGAGGCGAGCGACGGTCGCGGACCCGGCGCCTTGCTCGCGATATTCTGCGCCAATGTGATCCATATCGCGCCGTGGCGCGTCGCCGAGGGCCTGATCGCGGGCGCGGCACGTTATCTGCGTCCGGACGGACGGCTGTTTCTCTACGGACCGTTCAGGCGCGACGGCCGGCACACCGCGCCCAGCAATGCGGCCTTCGACGCCAGCCTGCGCGACCATAATCCCGAATGGGGCGTGCGCGATGCCGACGAGGTGACGGTGCTGGCGCAGCGCAACGGCCTGAAGCTCCTCGACGTCGTCGAGATGCCCGCCAACAATCTGATCCTGACATTCGAACGGCATGCAGGCTGACATTGCGCCCGCGTCGGCCAACGAGTCCGCACATTGCGAGCGGACGGTCTAACTATAGCGTTTTCGAGCGAAGTAGGTACCGGTTCGCGTGAAGAAAACGCGTCAAATCAAAATCATAGAGCTTCGCTTCTGTTTCCCTCAGAAGCGGAAAGCGCTAGCTTTGCTGGCGGCATAGGCGGCGCCTGTCGCGCTTGCTGTGAGTACCCTCCGAATGAGCGCGTTAGTTTCATTCGTCGATATGGATACCCGGCCGACGCGGAGAAGTACTGACGTTCGCCGGTCCAAAATCAACGCGCGCCGACGGAATGAATTGAAGGATTTGAGATGGGCACACTTAAAGCTGTTCCGGGACCTCGCAGCGTTCATCTCTGTATCGACATGCAGCGGCTGTTCGGCGAGAGCGGCCCCTGGCCGACGCCCTGGATGCCTCGCGTTCTACCTACCGTCCAGCAACTTGTAGCGCACGGACCAGAACACACAGTCTTTACCCGGTCTATTCCGCCGAAGACGCCCGAGAGTGCGACGGGTATGTGGCGCGCCTACTACGCGAAATGGCCGGATGTCGCCCGTGATGCCATAGATCCATCTTTGCTGCGGCTCGTTCCCGAACTCGAAGCCTTCGTCCCGCCGGCGCGTGTAATCGACAAGCCCGTTTACTCGGCGTTCGCGGCCAGCGCGCTCCAGGCTTATTTGGTCGAAAGAGACGTTGACACACTGCTCATTACCGGCTCGGAAACCGACGTTTGTGTGCTCGCAACCGTTCTGGCCGCAGTGGACCTCGGCTATCGCACGATTGTGGCGAAGGATGGTCTTTGCAGCTCTTCCGATACAGCGCATGAGGCTTCTTTGCACCTCTATGCCCAGCGCTTCAACGTCCAGGTCGAATTGGCCGAAGCTGCGGAACTGATCGACGCCTGGCATCCTGACGTATAGCGAGTATTTTAAGTAAGTACGTGACGCAAACGTCCACCAGAGGAATGCGCATGCTGGCGTAAGGGCATCCGGCGACCCGCGCAATTCAACCAACGAGCCACGCCAACCAAGGCGATTATGGTGGTGGACGACTTTGTGCGCCTGCTCTTTTGAAATTCTCTACGCTGCGGTCCGTCTTTGTGCCATAGCTCTGGCGTCGTCCATGTCAACTGCCCCGCCCTTGTCTCCGCCGGTGACTTTTCCGGCGCCAGGACCAGCGCCTAAATCCGCGCCAGTCTTCGGGTCGCCCTCTTGTTGCGACATTGTGCGCGCGCCAAGGGCTTTGAGAGCTGCCATGTCAATCGAGCTGAGCTGAACGGTGGCCTCGCCATCGCCGCCATCGGCTGGAAGGCTTGATTCCAACTCATCCACCCGCTCCCATTGCTTGCCGCTATTCCATGGGCCGTTCGGCTCAGCGCCGCCTTGCGAAGTATTTACATAAGTATCCGCGAAAGTTTTGAGTCCCGGCAATTTGCCAGGCGGAAAGTTATCCGCGATGGCATAGAGCGCTTTCTCGAATGACTTCTGGTGAGCGATCTCACGAGTCATAAGAAAACCCAGCGCCTCCTTAATACCAGGATCGTCGGTTAAATTGATGAGTCGCTCGTACACGATCTTGGCCCGGCTTTCAGCAGCGATGTTCGAGCGTAGATCGCAAGTAGGATCACCGCGGCTATCGATATAGGCGGCAGTCCATGGAACCCCTGAAGAATTGGTGAGTGCCGGACCGCCACCATAGAGGATCGATTGAGTGTGGCTATTCCCGCCCTTCGTAAGGGACATATAGAGTTCAGCTTCCTCCATGCTGCCTTCAGAAATCTGTGCTTTGGCGCCTTTGTTGAGCATTGCGACGATGGAACCAATCACTTCAAGATGGCTGAGCTCTTCGGTAGCGATATCGAGAAGCATGTCCTTGCGGCCAGGATCGTCGTCGGCCAGTCCCTGCGTGAAATAGCGCATTGCCGCTGCGAGCTCGCCGTCAGGACCGCCGAACTGCTCCAGCATAAACGAACCAAGCACCGGATTGGGTTCCGAAACGCGGACAGTATATTGCAAGCGCTTGTTGTGCATGAACATGCGTGATCTCCGTTGCTTCTGCCTACAACGAACCTGCTCCCGCTTGAGCGGTTCCTAGCTGACAAAAAATATTTCGATCAATGAACGGGGGCGGTTGCTTGCGCCTCCGTGACTTGTGTCAGGCGTTCGCCCTTGAACTCGTATCAGCCTCGGTCGCACCATCCAATCACCGACGCTGCCTTGTTGTTCGCCTTATCGGACTGTCGATTTCTTCCGCGAGTCCGGTACGAGCGCCGGGCATTTGACGACAGGAACTCCGCCACTTGCTGGGGATTATCCCGAACAGATACTAAGCCGCACAAGCTGCGCGCGAAGAACCCGTTTCGGAAGTCTCGAATTACCGAAGCCTCAAGTTATCATCACATGAAGCTGGCTCACATGAATAAGGAAAACAACATCGATCGCGTCTGGGACATTCTTGAAAAGGTAGGCGTTTGCATGTTGACGACGCAATTCGCTGATGGATTGCGTGCGCGACCGCTGGAAGCAAGACCTGATCGCGGCGCTGGCCTGATTTTCTTCGTGACCGATATTCACAGCGCCAAGGAGGCGGAGATTGAGGCCAGGCCCGATGTCGGACTCATCTTTATCGATGCAGCCGAGAAATCTTATCTGTCGATCACCGGTCGCGCCTACATGATCCACGATGCGGAGAAGACAAAGGCGGCATGGCGAAAGACCGATGAATTATGGTGGCCAGGAGGGCCAAGCGATCCGAATGTATGCTTGTTACGAATTGAGCCTTTTATTGGGGAATTGTGGGATGGACCAGCAAGTGCCATGGCGACCATCTTCGAGTTCGCCAAGGCGAGGTTCACCGGAGAGAGGCCGAACCTCGGTGAGAACCGCAAGGTGACAGTCAAGATGTAAGGGCGCCGTGGCGGTGAGTTCAGCTGCAGCGGTAAAGGTGGCCGTCACCCGCGTGGCTAATGGCGTGGGGCCGCGTTTTCAGATATCAACCCGGGCAGGAGTAACGACATGAAACACGCGGCCGCTTTAGTCTCGATGGCGACCGGGGTTCCAGCATATGTGTTTCATCAGATGCAAATCCTCGAGGCAGCGCGAGCTATCTTGGGCTCGCTATATCCGCAGTTTGAAACGCTTTCCGCTCTTTTCGCCAATACTGGTATACAGCGCCGCTACGGCGTCAAACCGATCGAATGGTACTACGAGCCGCGTGGCTGGCCGGAGCGGACTCAGGCCTTTCTCGAAGGCGCGGAAGCCTTGTTCGTCGATGTCGCGCACAAAGCTATCGAGCGCGCCGATCTCAGCGCGGCCGACATCGACACTGTCGTTACGGTGTGTTCGACCGGCATTGCCACTCCGACACTGGAGGCCCGCGTCGCCGGGAAACTTGGCTTTCGGCCGGATGTGTCGCGGGTACCAGTTTTTGGGCTGGGCTGCGCGGGTGGCGTCACGGGACTGTCGATTGCATCGCGCTTGGCGCAAGCGCGGCCTGGCACCAACGTGCTGCTGGTGGTCCTTGAACTTTGCACGCTCGCAGTTCGCCACGACGAATTGACCAAGGCCAATATCGTTGCTGCTAGCCTTTTTGGAGACGGGGCTGCCGCCGTTGTGTTGCGTGCCGGTGATGGAGGTGCAACTTGTATCGAGGCGACCGGAGAGCATCTGTGGCCGAACACGCTGAATATCATGGGATGGCGCGTAGACCCCGAAGGATTTGGGGTAATCTTTCAGCGCACGATCCCTGACTTCGTAGCTAAGCACATGAGACCCGGCGTCACGACAATTCTGTCCGGGATGGGTCTGTCGATTGAAGATATCGATGGCTTCATCTGTCATCCCGGCGGTACGAAAGTCATTATCGCGATCGAGCGCGCTTTTTCGCTCGATCAGGGGACGCTCAACAACGAACGAGGGGTTATTGCCGATTACGGGAATATGTCGGCGGCCACGGTCCTGTTTGTGCTCGAGCGGGCCCGCGCGCTAGGCCTACCGCCGCGATCGCTCATGACCTCGCTCGGGCCCGGCTTTACGGCAAGTTGCGTCACTCTGCGTCACGTCGCGTCGTGACCCTCGCCACTCTCATTCTCGCGCTGGTCACCCTGCAACGGCTGGGCGAGCTCGTCATATCCCGACACAACACCCGCAGGCTATTGGCGCAAGGCGCGGTCGAGGTCGCTCCGGGTCATTATCCGTTCGTGGTCATGATCCATGCCGTCTGGCTGACTGCCTTGTGGATATGGGGTCGTGACCAGGACGTAAATCTTGTCGCTCTTTCGATCTTTATTCTGTTGCAAGCCCTTCGCCTATGGGTGCTGGCTACACTCGGATCGCGGTGGACAACGCGCATCATTGTATTGCCTAACGCGCCTATGGTGACGTCGGGACCATACAGATATTTATCACATCCAAACTACGCAATCGTCGTTGCGGAAATCGCCATTTTGCCACTCGCTTTTCATCTGGTGTTAATAGCGTCGGTCTTCACCGTCTTGAACGCGCTGGTGCTTGTCATCCGTATTCGCGCCGAATCCCGAGCACTCGCAACTGTGCGGCGTTAATCCTGTCTGCCGGCATCAAGGCTGAAGACCAGCCGTAGCACGGTTGCGAACGGATCGAGGCAAAGGATCATTCTCAGTCATGTGTGACGCTCCGGCGGCATTCTTCATTTTCGCTCTGCCGCGCTCCTAAACCGCCTTCCAGGCAATCAGCACCAGCACAATGGCAATCGCCAAATCTGAAATTATCGCTATCGTCCGCTTTGAATTGCCTCGGGCATGAGGGATGTGGCCTACGCCTGCAAGCGCGTAGTAAATTCCACCAACAAACGCTCCACCGAACAGTAGTTGAGGCCAGACGAGCGACAGCGCGCCAAGAGAACCCATCGCGAAATTGGCGAACCCGAGTTCTCTCACGATGCCGAAAGCAGACCGATCTTCAATGTGGAAGATCACTCGTGCAGTGAATGCGGGCTGCATAACTTGACGGATGCCGGCAATGAGCAATCTCAGCATTGGCCAGAAGACAAACCATTTCATGGCTGAAGTGGAGAGCGTGTGACCTAATGCGAGCACCTCGATAGCGGTCGAAACCATCGGAAAAATCAGCAGAAGCAAAAGAATGGTGATGAAATACATCGAAATATTCAAACGCAACCTGGAAATGACGGCAAGTAACTTTCATCATGGTGGTGCCATCTATCTCGGGCCAGACCTCGGCGCAGTAAATCGGTATTCTCGGCCATACTGAAGAAAGCGCGCCTGGAGCGACCGCTCAAATCCGGAGTCAACGCGCCCGGCATCTGCAATGAACCGAGCGGCATGGTTCGATCTGGGGCTCTTCCGGTTGACGGGTAACCTCGTTTCTTGCGAAAGAGCTTGTCGAATTCAGTTTGAATAAATTCATACTCGTTTGTGAAATCCTGTCCTCATTGTGGAAGATGCCAGTGCCGGCGTCCAGAAGGAATGCCATTCGCGAGGCGGTATCGTCCCATCGATGGCGCACGCGAAACACAGCTGTCCTTGGCGTTGTTGCATTGGCGCTTGGTCTTGCCGCCGTTGCTTCCGTCGAAAAGCCGGAGGTATCTTTGGGCAGGCTCTGCGTCGCTCTTTTTATCGCGATTCTCGGCGCTTTCGCCTGCGCGGAATTTGGCCGTCTTTCGCGTCTCCGCTTGATAGGCATCGATACGGTGCTTTGCCTGGTCATCCCGTCCTGGCTTGCGGGCATTGCCTGGATTCCCCGAGATACAGTCGTTTCGCTGGGCGCTGCGACCGAACGGCTGGATATCCTCGGATGGCTTATCAGTGTCCTCGTGCTCGGTGGCTGCCTACAAATCAACTGGAAAACGATGCGAAGCATGGTCCTGAAACTCGCGGTTCCCGTGATCGGCGGGACTCTCGCGGCGTCAGTGACGACATGGGGCCTGGCGGCGCTTTGGGGAAGCGACTTTCCGAGAACGTTTTTCCTGCAGTTGGCGCCGACGATGGCCGGTGGGTTGACCGCGGGAGCACTACCGCTTGCAGCGGGTTATGCTGATCAATGGGGGCAGGGGCAAGGCGAACTGCTGGCTCAGATGCTGCCTGCGCTGTTCGTCGCCAATCTCGCCGCAATCGTCGGCGCAGGAATAATAGGGATGATTCATCCGGTGGGCGCGGCCGGAAATGGCGGCGCGGCGGCGAGCGATGTGGAATCGTTCGGCACCGCCGACGTCGGGCTGGCCGTCGTCGCAATCATCGCGCTGCACGTTTGCGGAACCATCGTTTCGCGTTCTTCTGGGATTTCCTCCGCTTTGGTCGTTATCGTCCTCGCCATGGCGGCGAGTGCGCTGGACGTCATGCCGGCGCCGGTTGTGCGAGGGGTCAGGGCTGTTCAGGTTTACTTAACATCCTACCTGCTGTTGCCGATCCTGTGGCTGGTGGGCATGACTCTTGTGCCTTGGGAGCACATTGTGGCTGGGTTCGCGGCGCCGCTGTTCGGTATGGTCATTGCCGCGGTTTTGGTGCTTTCCATCACCGGCTATCTCGTCTCGGGCTGGACGGGCCTGAACCCTGCCGATGCAGCGACGATCACGCTCTCGCGGATGGCGATGGGCGGCACCGGCGCTGTCGCGATGCTGAGCGCAGGAGGTCGCCTGCCTCTTCTGCCGTTCGCTCTCCTGGTGACGCGGCTCGGCGGAGCGCTGACGGTGCTGATCGCGCTGCAGGCTGCGGCCGTGATACAACCCTGATAAGGACAACAAAAAAGCATGCCGACAATAGGGGCGCATTTTGCAACTCAGGCACCTGCGATATTTCGTCAAGATCGTCGATGCCGGGAGCTTTTCCCGCGCGGCTGCGACGATCCACGTGGCCCAGCCCGCGCTCAGCCAGCAGATTAGAGAACTGGAGGACGAGCTCGGGGTGGCGGTGTTGCAGCGCCATGCACGGGGAGTGAGCGCAACGCCCGCGGGCGAAGCGCTCTACCGGGAAGCGCTCGCCATATTGCGGCAGATCGAGCAGTTGCCGGGGATCGTACGTTCGAGCGGCGGCGAGCCGGATGGTGCTGTCGCGCTCGGCATGTCATCGACTCTGGCTGCCGCGCTGGGCGGACCTTTCATCCAGGCGTGCCGCGAGCGATTTCCGAAGGTATTCGTGAAGTTTCACATCTCCGACAGCGAGACGCTGAAATCCGAGATCTCTGCGCGTACGCTCGATCTGGCGCTGCTTTTCGAAGATCAATTGTCCGCCGGTTACTCTCGATCGCCGCTGTTCAGGCAGCGTCTGTACTACATTGGAAACAAGCGGCTGTCTCGGTCCGCGGGGACGATATCACTCGATCGGCTGGCGAAGAGTCCGCTTGTCCTTCCGACTGTACCAAACATTCTGCGTTCGGTTCTCGACCGCGCTTTTGCCGGCATCGGCGCCGTGCCGAACATCGTCAGCGAAGGTGATCAGTTGAGTTCGATCATGTCCCTTGTGCGGCAGGGACTCGGCGGAACCGTGCTGCCACGCGGCTTCCAGCATGGCGAAGGGGCCGGCGATCTCGGCGTCCCCATGATGATCGAACCGCCGCTCGCTTTGACCGCTTCCGTCATGTGGTCGAGCGATATCGCGCTCAGTCGTGCCGCGGAGTCGGTGCGTCTTGCGCTCGAGGATTACGTCATCGCATATGCTCAAGACAATGTCCTTCCCGGCCTCGAACTCTTCGAGCAGGGCTAGTTCAAGTGACCGTCCAAAAGCTAAGCGACAGCATTTTTTGCTACGGCTTGAGGCTGACATTTCGCGGCGACGCTGGCGGATCATGTCTCATGATTTCATCGTCGCCATAACAACGGCTTCGCTCTGCTGATCATGCTGATGCTGGCGCTGCTGCTCTGCTTCCATACGCCGGCTGCGCCTGCCCTTAGCATCGGGGCACCGGGAACGTTTGCGGTGCGAGCCGGTTTTCCATCCCTAGCGAGGAGAATCTCATGGCCAAAGAAGCAAGAGAAACCGGCACCTTAATTGGCAGCGATAAGGTTGAAGGAACCGCGGTCTACGGCCGCGACAACGAGAAGATCGGCGAGATCGAGCGCGTCATGATCGAGAAGACGAGTGGACGAGTGTCATACGCGGTCCTTGGTTTCGGCGGGTTTCTCGGCATCGGAAATGACCATTATCCGCTTCCCTGGAACAGCCTGAAATACGACACCGATGTTGGAGGGTACCGGGTCGGCGTAACCGAGGAGCAGCTCAACGGCGCGCCCAGGTATGCATCAGGGAGCAGCTGGGATTGGACAGACCGGGGCCGAACCAAAGCGGTCGACGACTACTATGCTGGCCTCACCTAGAATCGTCGAGGTCGCGGCCGGCTTCCCGGCCGCGATGCTCGCGTGATCATAGGATTGAGGCTGCGTCGCGTTGAATTATACTGGCGGTCCGCCGAGACCCGGCCCGCACCGTTCTGCAAGACCTCAAAAGCACTAAGGGGGGGCGTGCGTTCATGGAGCGCACGCAAGTCCGAACCGACCGAAGGATATCACCTACCGCGCCTATGAATTGTGGGGCCGGACCGGCTGCCCTGAAGGCAAGGACAAGGAGTTCTATCACCAGGCCGAGCGGGAACTGCGTGACAAAGCGAGGCTTGATCCGGCGCGGGAAGCTGACAATTCATAATCCAGCACTAGTGATGGGAGCCAGTCGCCCTGGCGACGACGGGCTGGCTATGCGCCGCCTGGTCATTTACGTACGCGAACGTGCCGAACACACCCCTGAGCAGCGACCCGATAAAGGAGAAAACCATTTGCGCAGCATTGTCCGTCTTCAAAGGCTGACCTGATAATGCCTCTTCCCAAGGTTTGTTCGCCGGCAGGCGGCAGACAAGAACGTTCAGTTGCGCTTGCTTCGGAAGTCCTTGAACGAGGCGTCTATCAGGAGAAGTTTGTCGAGCACTATCAGCTGCCGCTCCTCGCGCGTACCGGGTCCGTTCTCAAGAAAGGCCTGCAGAGTATCCTTGACCTGCTGCACCTTCGCGTCCTTGCTTTCGAGCCCGTCGCTGAAGCGTGAAAGGATTTCTTGGATCTGCTTCTCGTCCTCATCGCTCATCTTCACCCTCCGCTAGCAAGCTTCGCTAAGATAGGGCGCATCCGATACGAGGCAAGTCCTTCGTTGAAGCGTACCTTCACCCGTTGATTGAAGCATCGCAAAAGCCGCTCAGTCTCAGGCGGCCCTTTGCGTGCCTCGGTCTCCCATCAATCCGACGAGACGCAAATTGTTAGAAAGCCTGCTCATACGACCCACCTCCTCGCCAGTCGCCATCTCAGCGGCGAACCGGGCGTGGTTTGGCCGGTATCGGAAGTCAAGGTCAAGGGTGAGTAAGTCAAAAGATCCGTGCGATACCTGTGGCGAGATCCCGGCTGGTGCGGCCGCGCCTTGATGATCACCACGCTCGATCGAGCAGCCTGTGACCTGACGACGCCACGACGGTTGTGCTCGCAGCACTTTCGCTGGTCGGGCTCGGGCATCTTCGGCCCTGGCATCCGGCCTCGTCAGCGGCGGCCCGCAACTCGGCGCTGGCGCGGTGATGGGAACGGGGCTTGCGGTGCAGCCTTGGCAGCCGGCGGCGGCGCGACCGAAGTCGGCGCTACGTCTGCGCCTACAGTCTCGCTCGTTCGGCTGTCGGGTGCGTCCTCTCCGGTTCGGCATCGCGCGTGCGACCAGTGGGATGGCCACGTCGCCGTGCCGCCCAGCGTTAAATCCAGCTTCTCCGATGGTGTCAAATCAGGCTTCAATGTAACTGGTGACTCCTCGACCATGGGCACGGTCGGAGGCGCTGACGACGCCACGGCACGCCGCGCCCGACTAGGCGCAGCGGATGCGCCGATCCGGCCATGCCAGCCATGCCGTCCAGACCGCCCACGCCCTGCGCGCTCCAGCGACGGGCACCACTCTGATTCTTCCATCAAGAAAGTGACCGCTCATGTATCAGCGCTTCAGACCGCGACGCCGGCCAGGGCCACGCGTTGTTCGATGAATACCCGTCGAAAAGAGAACGCCAAGCACGTCCTGCGCGCCATGAAGGAGAATGCGCGGCAAGGCTTCTGGAACGGCGCGCTGCCGCTGGTCAGCTATCGCATCGTCGCGGCCGAGCAGCGCAGATCGAAGACCAAGAAAAGCTGGAAATCGACCCGCTGCACGCCGACACCGTGCGGATGATTTACCGGCTGTTTCTTAAAGGCGACGGCGCGACGGCCCCATGGGTGTCAAAGCCATCGCCAGCTATCTCAACGAGCGCCGCTTCTTCACACGCGGTGGCGGCCGCCGGGAACGGGCGCAAATCCACACCATCCTGACCCGCACGACCTATATCGGCGAGCACAGGTTCAACACCCGCTCGCACGAGGCCCGCGTGAAGAAGGACGAAAGCGACGTCGC
>JBIQHO010000010.1:0-25989 GCA_044508545.1 Bradyrhizobiaceae bacterium
CAGGCTTTGCGCCAGCGCGTCGCCGACCTGGCCGATGCCGATCTGCAACGTGCCGCCGTCCTTGATGAGCCCCGCAACGTGCAGGCCGATAGCGTACTTGATATCCGACACAGGCTCGGATGGCGGCGCGAACAGCGGAAAATCGGTCTCCGGGCTGTCCAGGATGGCGCTGAATTCGCTGGCCGGCAGATCGCCCGCGCCGGGCATGAACGGCAGTTGCGAGTTGACCTGTCCCACCAGCTTGAACGACGCCCGGCCGGCGGCGCGGGCGCGCAGAAGATCGAGGGTAGTGTCGGTGTTGCAGCTCAGACTGTAGCGCATCTCGCCGTTCACAACACGTTTGGCCACGAGCTGGGTGATGACGTTGAGGCCGCGGTCGATGATGTAGGATGCGGCGTGGGTGTAATTGGCGGCGATATAGTGTTGCTGGGCATAGGCGTTGCGCAGCCATTTGCCAGCCAGAAAGAAGAATTCGGTGACCTTGATGTTCGGCGGCAGCTCGCCTTTGTGCAAGGCGGCGGCATAATCGAGGTCGGGCCAGCCGCCGAACAGGCGCTCGATCACCGGCGCGATGAAACGCTTTTCCAATTCGTTCGACGGCCGCGGTTTCTCCAGCGTCAGCGCCGAGAAGAAAGTCAGGTCGAGGTTGCGATCGGCCGCGGCGCGCTGGTAGAGCGCATTGATGATGTGATTGGCCTTGCCGAGCCCGAGAGGCAATCCCACCACCAGACGAGGACCGATGTCACGAATGACATCATCGACGACCGCGGCGGGATCGGTGAAAATTTTGGGCATCAGCAAATGGTCCGCATGTCGATCGGCGCGCCTTCCCGCCTTGCACGCTGCGGCTCTCGCCGCAACGAGATCATCGTCATTCGTTCAAATCCCGGGACAGCACCAGCCGGTCGCGGCGGCGCGCTCTCACGCCTTTTGCTTCCAGGCCGGCAACAATGGCGCTGCCGTGCGCGGTGTCCTGCGCCTCGATCACCAGTTCGACTTCGGTCATGTTGGCGGACAACGCGCTGAACAGGCGCTGATGCTGCACCTCGACGATATTACCGCGGAGTTCTGCGATGATGCATGCGAGTTCGGCGAGCGCGCCCGGCTTGTCGGATATCTCCACCACGAGGTCGATCAGCCGGCCGTCGCGCACCAGTCCGCGCATCAGCACATTGGCGAGCGTGCGCGTGTCGATGTTGCCGCCGGAAATGATCAACCCGACTTTCCGCCCCACAAACCGGGCGGGATTGCTCATCAGCGCCGCGAGCGCGGCCGCGCCCGCGCCTTCCGTGACGGTCTTCTCGATCTCCAGCATCTGGATGACGGCCTTTTCGATCAGGCGTTCCGCCACCGTCATCACCTCGATGCCATATTCGCGCAGGATCGCCAGCGGCAGCGCGCCGACGTCGCGCACCGCGATGCCCTCGGCGATGGTCGCGCCGCCGACCGAGACCGGGCGTCCGGCGAGATGCTGCGCCACGGCGGCGTAGGACTCCACCTCGACGCCGATCACCTCGACGGCCGACGCATGGTTTGCCGCCGCGATCGCGCAGCCCGCGACCAGTCCTCCGCCACCGACCGGCGTGAGGATGCAGTCGAGCGTCGGCTGGTCCTCCAGCATCTCGATCGCCACCGTGCCCTGCCCCGCGATCACGGCCGGATCGTTATAGGGATGGACAAAGACGAGATTTTCGTCCGCGGCCAGTTGCCGGGCAAAGGCGGCGGATTCCGCCAGAATCTCGCCCTCGAGCCGCACCCGCGCTCCGAGCTTCCTCGTCCGCGACACCTTCACGAACGGGGTCGATTTCGGCATCACGATGGTGGCGGCGATGCCGAGGTTGTGGGCGTGATAGGCGACGCCCTGCGCATGGTTGCCGGCGGACATGGCGATGACGCCGCGCTTCGCCTCCTCGGGCGACAGCGTGAGCAGCTTGTTGGCGGCGCCGCGCTCCTTGAAGGAGGCGACGAACTGCTGGTTTTCCAGCTTGAGCCAGACCTCGGCGCCGCTGATATCGGACAGCGTGCGCGAATGGACCAGGGGCGTGCGGATCACCCGGCCGGCGAGACGGTCCGCGGCCGCCCGCAGATCCGCCACGCCGATGGATTTGCCGTGCTCTGCATCGCTCATTTTCGTCCCTCGTGAATGGTCGACCGCGGGTTTATGCTACCTGCGAGAAATTCGAAACAGGTATCGTCGGCGGCCTCGCCTTGCCCGCGCAAGGCGGAGATCGGGGGGAAATGGCGCTCCGGGCCAGGTTCGTGGAGACCGCCGGCGACATCGCCGCCGATCGCAACCCTGCTTTCGCGCAAAAAACATACCGGCGCATTAATATTTGCGAATGCTACGACCGCACAGCCGGCGTCGGGAGGCATCATCCCGCCCGGGGGCAGGAGCGGCGCATGCAGACGGCATCCGCCGCCGCCCATGATTGACGTGCTGAACGCAAGGAGTTCGAATGTCCGCCATTGATCCTTTGACCGCTGCGGGTGTCGTCCTGGCCACCGCGGCGACCGACGCCGTCTATGTGATGTTCACCGCTGCCGTCGTGGCGCGGCGGCGGGTGCCGGCGGCGACCTGGAGCAGCGTCTGGTACCTGCTCTCGTCCTTCGCCGTGATCAGCTATACCGAGAACTGGGTCTATGTGGTCTTCGCCGCGGTCGGCTCCTGGCTCGGGGCGTTCGCGACCATCACCTTCCTGCATCGCCCGCCCGGCGGACCGCCGGTCGGCGCGTCGGTGGAGTGAAGGAAGGCAAGACGATCTACGAAATCATCGATCGTTCTCGTCATCATTTCCCGATGCGCAATTGCGCATCTGTGATCGCCGCCAAGGCGGCGTCCGGAATGACGTGGGAGGCCTCAATGAAAGTCCCTTGACCGCGGCAGGATGCGCACATTGCGCGGATGGCGGATGCGTTGCGCCGGATTGCCGGGATGATCGCGACGATCGTCGTTGAGCGGCTCGGCCGGTGCAGCCGGCGACGGCAGCGGATGCCTGGGGACAAGCGCGTCGTTCGCCAGATGCATCAGTTCCGTGGAGCGGTCGGTCAGATGATCCGCGACCAGATGCACGACCTGCTCCGGACTGCTCTGGATAGTGCCCTCCACCTCGATCAGCCGCGCGCCCATCACCTCCTTGCGGTAGCGCTCCATGATCTTCGGCCACACCACGATATTGGCGATGCCGGTCTCGTCCTCCAGCGTCATGAACACGACGCCCTTGGCGCTGCCCGGCCGTTGCCGCACCAGCACCACGCCCGCACATTTGACGCGGCGCTTGTCGTTGGCATGCGAGACCTCGGCACAACTGACCACGCGCTCGCGGATGAACATCGCGCGCAGAAATTCCATCGGATGTCCCTTCAGCGACAGCCGCACGGTCTGATAATCGGCGACCACCTGCTCCGGCAGCGGCATCTCGGGCAGCGGCGCGGCATGTTCGTCCGGCAATTCTCGCGCCGCGGCGCTTTCGAACAATGGCAGCGGCACATCGTCCGGCAGGCGCCGCACCGCCCACAGCGCCGCACGGCGGTCGAGCCCGAGCGAGCGAAAGGCGTCGGCATCGGCCAGCAGGATCAGCGCGCGCTTCGGCAGTTTCGTATCGCGGGCGAAGTCCTCGATGGAGGTGAAGGGCCGCCGCCAGCGCGCGGCGACGATCCGCTCGCCCCAGTCGTCAGAGTTATCTTCACCTCGCCCCGCTTGCGGGGAGAGGTCGATCGTTGTCTCGTTACCTCCACCCTTGTGGGGGAGGGTCAGGGAGGGGGGTAAGCCACAAGCATTGCCCTCGATATCACCCCCCTCTCCACCTCTCCCCCACAAGGGGGGAGAGAACTGCACCCCATGCGCCGAAACTTCGTGTAATCCAACCAACCTGTTCCGTTTCAGCTTCGCCTCATCCTTATCAATCCACTTGAACCCGTCGATCTGGCGGAATCCGAGCCGCACCGCGTGGTGTACGCCGACGCGCTCCTCCAGAGTGTTCTGCGAATGGCTGAACGACACATCGATGGGCCGCACCTCGACGCCGTTCTTGCGGGCATCGCCGACGATCTGCGCCGGCGCGTAAAAGCCCATCGGCTGCGAATTCAGCAAGGAGCAGCAGAACGCATCGGGATGAAAATGCTTCAGCCACGATGAGACGTAGACCAGTTGGGCAAAACTCGCCGCGTGGCTTTCGGGAAAGCCATAGGATCCAAATCCCTTGATCTGCTCGAAACAGTTTTTCGCGAACACCGGATCGTAGCCGCGCGCGATCATGCTGTTGACCATCTTCTCCTGAAAGGAGCCGATGGTGCCCACGTTGCGGAACGTCGCCATGGCGCGACGCAGGCCGTTGGCTTCTTCGGAGGTGAACTTCGCGGCTTCGATAGCGATGCGCATGGCCTGTTCCTGAAACAACGGCACGCCAAGCGTCTTGTGCAGCACGTTTCGCAATTCATCCTTGTCGCCGCCCTTCGGATAGGGATAGTCGATCTTGTCGGGATCCATGGCGCGCCGCTTCAGGTAGGGATGCACCATGTCGCCCTGGATCGGCCCCGGCCGGACGATGGCGACCTCGATGACGAGATCGTAGAACGTGCGCGGCCTCAAGCGCGGCAGCATGTTCATCTGCGCCCGACTCTCGACCTGGAATACGCCAAGGGATTCGCCGCGGCACAGCATGTCGTAGACCGGCTTCTCGTCCTGCGGGATCGTCGCCAATTCCCATCGCTCGCCCTTGTGATCCGCGATCAGGTCAAAACACTTGCGGATGCAGGTCAGCATGCCGAGAGCGAGCACATCGACCTTCATCATCCGGAGCGCATCGACATCGTCCTTGTCCCACTCGATGAAGGTGCGGTCGTCCATCGCCGCGTTGCCGATCGGAACGTAAGTGTCGAGGCGGTCTTGCGTCAGCACGTAGCCGCCGACATGCTGCGACAGGTGACGCGGAAAGCCGATCAGTTCGGTTGCGAGTTCGACGGCACGGCGCACCATCGGGTTTTGCGGATCGAATCCGGCCTGCCTGACCTGCATGTCGCTGACATCATCGCCCCAGCTTCCCCAGACCGTATCGGCGAGCGCCGCCGTGACATCCTCGGTCAGGCCCAGCGCCTTGCCCACATCGCGGATGGCGCTGCGCGGCCGATAGTGGATGACGGTGGCGATGATCGCGGCGCGGTGACGGCCGTAGCGGCGATAGACATACTGCATCACCTCCTCGCGGCGCGAATGCTCGAAATCGACGTCGATATCGGGCGGCTCCAGCCGCTCTTTTGAAATGAAACGTTCGAACAACAGATCGACCTTGGTGGGATCGACCGAGGTAATGCCGAGGACGTAGCACACGGCCGAATTCGCCGCCGAACCGCGCCCCTGGCACAGGATGTCCTGCGCGCGCGCCCAGTGCACGATGTCATGCACGGTGAGAAAGTAATGGGCGTAGTCGAGTTCGGCGATCAGGTTCAATTCCTTGCGGAGAACCGTTTTCAGATCTTCACCCGCACCTCCCGGAAAATATTTTTCGACACCCGCCCATGTCAGGTCCTCGAGATGACGCTGCGCCGTCTTGCCCGGCGGCACCGGCTCGTCGGGATACTGGTATTTGAGCTGGTCGAGCGAAAATTCGATGCACGATGCGAACGTTACCGTCTCGGCGATCGCCTCCGGAATATCGCGAAACAGCCGCGCCATCTCATGGGCCGGTTTCAGATGCCGCTCGGCGTTGACTTCCAGCTTGCGGCCGATGGCATCGATCGCGGTCTTTTCGCGGATGCAGGTCAGCACATCCTGCAAGGGGCGCCGCGCGGGATGATGGTACAGCACCTCGTTGGTTGCGAGCAGCGGCACGCGCGCGGTGGTCGCGATCCGCTGCAATCGCAGCAGGCGGCGACGGTCGTCGCCGCGATAGAGCAGGCTTGCCGCGAGCCAGACGCCGTCCGCGCTGCTCTGCCGCAATCGCTCCAGCACTTTCAGCGCAGCCGTCGTCTCGAAACGATGCGGCAAGGCCGGCACAAGACACTGGCCTTCCGAGAACTCCAGCAGGTCATCCAGTCTCAGATGACATTCGCCCTTCTCCGCAGCCAGCTTGCCGCGCGTCAGCAGTCGGCACAGCCGGCCATAGGCATCACGGTCGCGAGGATAAACGAGAATGTCTGGCGTCCCATCGATGAAAACCAGACGCGAACCGATCAGCAGCCGCGGCTTGTAACGGACTTTCGGATTTTCCAGTTCCGTGTAGGCGCGCACCACGCCCGCCAGCGTATTGCGATCGGCAATGCCAATTATCGGAAGGCGCAATTCGCTCGCCTGATGCACATACTCCTGCGGATGCGACCCGCCGTGCAGGAACGAGAAATTGGTCATGATGCCGATTTCGGCATAGGCCGGAGTATCGCGCGGATGCTTCATGCGAACAGCCCGTGCAGGAACCAGCGGAACGTCTGGACTTCACGCCTGTAAATCCCTTCGCGATAAAGCCAATAGCGCACGCCCTCCTTG
The DNA here is from genome assembly GCA_044508545.1 of Bradyrhizobiaceae bacterium. Classification (GTDB taxonomy): domain Bacteria; phylum Pseudomonadota; class Alphaproteobacteria; order Rhizobiales; family Xanthobacteraceae; genus Nitrobacter. Next base: position 6,479 of record JBIQHO010000010.1, read on the forward strand.
TCTTCTGCACGAAAATAATCACGCGTCAGCGCGCTGCCATCGGCGCGCGCGACTGCCACTTCGCCTTGCGGCGGATGCAGGCGCATGAATTCATCGTCGGGTTCGGGCGACAAGGGCTGCTCGCAGCGATTCCACCATTCCATGGCGATGCGCTCAGGCCCTTCGACGCGTGCGACGAGACACTGGCGATGACGCCATTTGAACTGCGCCGGCGGACCATCCGGAAACAGTGCCACCACCTCGACTGGCTCCGGCGGCGCAAACATGCGCAGCGGCCGCAGCGGCGGCTCGCCCTCGATACGCTCCAACCATCCGGCACGCATGGCCGCCGCAAGATGCTGCTGCGCCGGCACCGGGATCGACGCGCGCTCCGGAATGTGGGTGTCCTGCGGCAGGTGCACGACGACGCGATGGCTGCCGATGCGGGCCGCAAGACGATCGACCAGCGCCGCCACCTCGTCATTGTCCCTGACATGCGTGTCGAGGTCGCGTTGCTCCTGTATCACGAGATCGGTCCGCACGGCGGACAGCCGCACCAGATCGAAGCCGAAGCCGGGATCGAGCGGATCGGCCAGCGCGTCGAGCCGCTCGCGGAACAGACGATCGATGGTCTCGCCGCGCGTGACCGGGCGTCCGGTCTCGACGGCAATGACGCGCACCGCGCCGTCGGTGCGGAAAAAGCCTGCTTCCAGCCGCCGTACTCCCTTGCCCTGTTTTTCCATCGCGGCGATGAGCGTGCGCGCAAGGCCTGCCAGCGTCATCGCGATCGCGCCGTCGGTGGCGATCGGCTCGGCGAAGCGCCTCTCGACGATAAAATCCGGCAGCGGCTTGCGCGGGTTGATCGGCGCGTCGCCTTGTCCCAGCGTCTGTTCCAGAAGCACGGTGAAAGCCGCGCCGAACCGCGCCGCGATCTCGTGGCGGCCGCGCGCGGCGACATCGCCGATGGTTTTCAGCCCGGCGCGGCGCAGCCCTCGCGTGATCGCGTCATCCGCGCCGAGCGTGAACACCGGCAACGCCGCAACCGCTCCGGCCTCCTCGCCGGACGCGACGATCCGGCCATGGGCATGACGCGTCAGCGCCCGCGCACAGGCCGGCGTGCCGGCGATCGCCGCGCTGACGACAAAACCCTGCCGCGTCAGCGCTGCGCACAGTGCATTCATCAGCGCCGCTTCGCCGCCGAACAGATGCGCGCAGCCGGTGATGTCCAGAAGCAGGCCATGCGGCGGATCGAGCGCCACCAGCGGCGTGAAGCGGTCGCACCAGTCGGCGATGCCGCTCAGGGTTTTGGCGTCGGCCGTCTCATCGGCGTCGAACACGTCGATGTCGGGGCAGATCGCGCGGGCATTGGCCAGCGGCAACCCGACCGCGAGACCAATCCGCGCGGCCGCGTCATCCAGCGCGGAGATCACCAGCGCATTGTTCTGTTTGGCGACGACGATGCGGGGAAACCTCTTCTCCGTCATTGCGAGACTTGACCCGGCAATCCATCCATTTTCTTTTCCTGAAAGATGGATGCCCGGATCAAGTCCGGGCATGACTGGGCTTGATTGCGAAGCACGATAGGCTTCACCCAGTCCGCCGGAGCGCAACAACTCGCGCGCGATCCGGTCGGTCGGCAGGCGCGGCAGCCACAGGCTGAGGATGCGTCTGCGCACCATGGAACGGGACGTCACGGAAGAGGCACTCATCACACTTCCACTCCATGATCCATTGGCCGGTCCGGCCATGACGATTGCGGACAAGCTGCGTCTCGAGCAGGGGCGCGCCCCACGCCTGCCAGGCCGCGCATGATGGTGAGCGCGCCGGGCGCACGATCCACCGCGTCTCCGCCGTCGAAGGCAATGGCGTCGCCGCCACCCGCAACAGCAGCCCGGTGACCCCGGAGGCTCGCGCGGTAAGCGTCAGTCTGCGGCTCGCGACAAGATCGAGCAGACGCGTCTCGCCCCAAATTTCCATGACGACGGCACCAAGCGCATCGCAGGCCAGCGCATCGGCCGCCGTCCGCAACGCGCTCTCCACATCTGATGCATGGACCGTCACCAACAGGCACGGATCGAGACCGAACTCGCGCCATCCGCGCATCGACAGCGCACCGGCTTCGCGCGCGGCAAAATCCTGCCGCACCCAGAGCAGCGGCCGGTTTGCGCATATCCGCTGCGCAAGACCCGCGATGAAGCCGCTCGCCGCCGCGCTGTGCCGCCCTTCCGCGAACACCTCGTGCACGGCTCCGCGCGCAAGCCCGCCCTGCAGCACGGCATCCGCCTCGCCATGACCGAGCGCGGCCCGGCCCGGCATCCCGCCGCCGTGACCGGCCTCCATGCGCGCGATGCGGTCGCGCAGGCGCGCAAGCGTCTCCGCGCTGCTCCGGTTTCCAGTCATGATCGCAATCCGCTCGTGACAATGAACTCGCGGCGGGGTCAATTGTTCATGTTATGTTCTATAATAAGCTCATCAGGCAACCGGGAGTCAACCAGCTTTTCGCATAGGATTTTTGCTCACGAATCCAAGGGCATCAAAGGAACGCCGGTCAGCACCCGGCATTGCCTCAGAGGTTCCGTGGCAAACCCGACAGCGGAGACGCCCATGCCCGCCTCTCATCTCTCCCTCCCGCGCCTGCGCGAAGAAGCCGCCGGATGCCGCGCCTGTCCTCTCTGGAAAAACGCGACGCAGACCGTGTTCGGCGAAGGACCGGCGCCCGCGCCGATCATGCTGGTGGGCGAGCAGCCCGGCGACAAGGAAGACCTCGCGGGGAAACCGTTCGTCGGACCCGCCGGCCAGATGCTCGACCGCGCGCTGAAAGAAGCCGGCATCGATCGCGGAAAAGTCTACGTCACGAACGCGGTGAAGCATTTCAAGTTCGTGCCGCGCGGCAAGATCCGGCTGCACCAGAAACCCAACACACCTGAGATCAGAGCCTGTCGCCAGTGGTATGAACGCGAACTCACCACTGTCAAACCCACGCTCGTGGTGGCGATGGGCGCGACCGCGGCGCAAAGCGTTTTCGGCAGGATCACGCCGATCAACAAGAACCGCGGCCGGCTGATCGAGACGAACGACGGGCACAAGGCGCTGGTGACGGTCCACCCGTCCTATCTCCTGCGGCTGCCGGAGGAGGACGCAAGAGCGCGCGAATACGCACGTTTTGTCGATGACCTGAAAATCGCCGCCACGCAACTCCGCCGCGACAAGGCGGCGTGAACAGACAGACCGTCATCGGCAGCCATGGCCGCCGATGACGGCCTTCCCCGAAAAATCAGGCAGCCAATGCCTCGGAGTTGACGCCGGCTTCGGCCAGCGCCGTCAGATCCTTGTCGGTCTTGCGTTCCTGCTGAAGCGTTTCATCGATCAGCTTGACGGCATCCTTCATGCCAAGCCGGACCGCCCACGCCTTCATGGTTCCGTAGCGCGCCATCTCGTAATGTTCCACCGCCTGCGCCGCCGCAAGCAGGCCCGCGTCCAGCGCCTCGGTGCCCTTGTATTCCTCCATGACCTCCTTGCCTTCCTCAAGAAGCCCGAGGATGGCGTCGCAGGTCTTGCCCTTGGCCGGCTTTTCGATCAGTTCGAAAATTCGTTCCAGGCGCTCGACCTGGCCCTCGGTCTCGTCATGGTGCTTTTCGAAAGCCGCCCGCAGTTTGTCGGATGTTGCCGCCTTCGCCATCTTGGGCAGCGCTTTCAGGATCTGCTTTTCGGCGAAGTAGATGTCCTTGAGCTGATCAAGGAACAGGTCGTGAAGGTCCTTGTCTTTCATCATTGTAGCCTCGCGCGGTTGGGGAGGGGGAATTCCCGCTTCCTAACGCGACGTGAGGGGCTATGTTCCTGGGACCTTGCAAGACGTGGCCGCTCAGGCGGCGAGCATGTTCTCGACCAGCCTGATCCAGTACGAGGTGCCGTAGACGATGGCGTCGTCGTTGAAGTTGTAGGCTGGATGATGCAGGCCCGCGCTGTCGCCATTGCCGACGAAGATGAAGGCGCCCGGCCGCGCTTCCAGCATATAGGCGAAATCCTCCGCGCCCATCATCGGCGGCGTCTCGTGCACATTGCCCTCGCCGGCGATTTCGCTGGCGATCCTCGTCGCGGTTTCGGTCTGCCGGACGTGATTGACCGTGACCGGATAGCCGCGCCCGAACCTGACATCGATCCTCGTTCCGGTCGTCAGCGCCACGCCGGCGGCGACCTCGCGAATCCGCTTCTCCATCTGATCGCGCACGTCGGCCTTCAGGGTTCGGACGGTCCCGCCGAGTTCGACGGTCTGCGGAATGACGTTGCGGGTGTTGCCGCCATGGAACTCGCATACCGAGATCACGGCGGATTCCAGCGGATCGACGTTACGCGACACGATCGATTGCAGGGCGACGACAAGCTGCGATCCGGCCAGCACCGGATCGATGCAGAGATGCGGCCGCGCGGCATGCCCGCCGTGCCCCTCGATCCGGAAATCGACGGCGTCGGTCGCCGCCATGATCGGACCCTGCCGGATGGCGAAGGAACCGAGCGGAACGCCCGGAAGGTTATGCATGCCGTAGACCTGATCGATCCTGAAGCGGTCCATCAAACCGTCCTTGATCATCGCAGCAGCGCCGGCGCCGCCCTCCTCCGCCGGCTGGAAGATCACGACGGCCTCGCCGGCGAAGTTCCGCGTCTCCGCAAGATAGCGCGCGGCGCCGAGCAGCATCGCGGTGTGGCCGTCATGGCCGCAGGCATGCATCTTGCCGGGCGTCTTCGAGGCATAAGGAAGGTTGGTTTCCTCGTGAATCGGCAGCGCATCCATGTCGGCGCGCAGGCCGATCACCCTGACCGCGCCATCGGCGGCAGGCTTCCTGCCCTTGATGACGCCGACGACGCCGGTCCGGCCGAGCCCGGTCGCAACCTTGTCGCAGCCGAACTCCCGCAAGCGGTCCGCCACGAACGCCGCGGTGCGGCGCACGTCGTATAGCAGTTCCGGATGCTCGTGGATGTCCCGACGCCAGTCAGCGATATCGGATTGCAGATCGGCAACGCGGCTGACGATGGGCATGGCGGGGTTCCGGTCGGCCTGAATTCTATCTGTTATCTTATTACATTACCATGGCGCGGTAGGCGGCCCAATACGCTGATTTTTGCCGTGATCGACGCCGCCTGCCATGGGCTTTCCAAGCCGCCGGTAACCGTTTCGTCATCGCGCCCGATGCAGGCGCGGGAATAAATCTGCATGGTCCCCGATCAGGTCTGCATACCCGATGACGGGCGTGGGAGACCTCCGATGAACCGCAACCACAATCACGACGACGACGGCGTCAGCCGCCGCAAGGTGCTTGAATGCATGACATGGGCCGGCACGGGCGTGCTCTGGACCATTGCCGGCGGCGTGCCGCGATCGCTCGGCATCGTCGGATCGGCGCAAGCCGCCGAAGCAGCCGAATCCGCCCTCACCTTCCTGCAGATCAGCGACAGCCATGTCGGCTTCGACAAGGCCGCCAACCCGCACGCGCTCGCAACGCTCGAGGAGGCGATCGGCAAGATCAGGACGCTGCCGGTCAAGCCATCCTTCATGATCCATACCGGCGACATCACGCACCTGTCGAAAGCCTCCGAATTCGACGACGCGGAGCGCATCATCTCGCAGTCGCGGCTCGACGTTCACTATGTGCCCGGCGAGCACGACTTCATCGACGAGGACGTCAAGCTGTACCGCGAGCGCTACGGACGCGGCACCAGGGGCGCGGGATGGTATTCCTTCGACGCCAACGGCGTTCACTTCATCGGCCTGGTCAACGTCGTCGATCTCAAGGCCGGCGGTCTCGGCAATCTCGGCGCTGAGCAACTGGCGTGGCTCGCGGACGACCTGACAGGCCGCTCGAATTCCCAGCCGATCGTGGTGTTCGCGCATATTCCGTTGTGGAGCGTCTATCCGACCTGGGGCTGGGGCACCGACGACGGCGCACGGGCGCTCGACCTGCTCAGGAGCTTCGGCTCGGTGACCGTGCTGAACGGCCACATCCACCAGGTGATGCAGAAGGTCGAAGGCAACGTCACCTTCCATACCGCGCGCTCGACCGCCTTCCCGCAGCCTGCGCCCGGCACCGCGCCCTCGCCCGGGCCGATGAAGGTCGCCGACGACAGGCTGCGCAGCCTGCTCGGCACCGCCAGCATCATCTTCAAACCCGGCGAGGAGCGCCTCGCCATCATCGATACGCCACTGCAAGGCTAAGGATCGTATGATGTCCCTGAACTTGCGCACGAGCGCCGTCCGGCTTGCAGCGGCTGCCGCGCTTGCAATGCAAATATCCGCTGCCCATGGCGAGGAGGTGCCGGTGACGATCGACAACTTCACCTTCGAACCGGCGCAACTGACGGTGAAGGCCGGCACCACCGTGACATGGACCAACCGTGACGACATTCCGCATACGGTCGTTTCCGTCGGCAACTTCCGCTCCAAGGCGCTGGATACCGACGACACATACTCGTTCACCTTCACCAGCGCCGGCGACTACAAATATTTTTGCTCGCTGCACCCGCATATGGTGGGACTGATCAAGGTTGAGTAACGGCCAAAAGCGAGGCATCACCTTGGGGTTCAGGCAGCGTCCCGCTGCCCGAGCCCACCCGGCTGCGAACACCACGATGCTGTTTGGCTCACCCGGAGACGATCAGACAAAAGCGCAGCGCTTTCGCGACGCGGCCCTGCCCTGTCTCGACGACGTCTACACTGTCGCGCGCTATCTCCTGCGTGATCCCGCCGACGCCGAGGACGCCGTGCAGGAATGCTATCTGCGCGCGTTGAAGCATTTCGACACTTACCACGGTCCGGCGATGAAGCCGTGGCTGCTCGCGATCCTGCGCAATGTCTGCCACGCGGAATTCGCCCGCCGCGCCAGGTCCGCCGCAACGACCATCGATGACCTGCCCGAAAGCGCCGAGGCCATCGCACCGCTGTGGCGTGAAGCACAGGACACACCGGAAGCGCAGGCATTGCAAAAACGCGATGCGAATGCGATCCGGCGGATGATCGCAGCATTGCCAGAACCGTTCCACGAGACGTTCGTCCTGCGCGAAATCCAGAATCTGTCCTATCGCGAGATCGCCGAGATTGTCGATGCGCCGGTCGGCACCGTCATGTCTCGGCTCGCGCGGGCGCGCGCGATGCTGCGGTCGGCATGGCTCGCGGAAGAGGAGCCATCCAGATGACCTGCGATGAAGCAGACATCCTTCTGCACGCGCTGATCGACGGCGAACTCGATGCCGGTCACGCGCGCGAGGTCGAAAACCATATCGCCACCTGCGCGCGCTGCACGGCCGCACTCAGGACCTACCGCGACATGAAGGCAACCATTGCGACGGCGGATATGCGCTTCACAGCGCCTGCGGACCTGCGCCAGCGGATCGGGGCGGCAATGCCACAGTCGCGCGGCACCAGCCGCCGCTCGGTGCTTGCAGGTTTCGCCCTCGGTTCCGCCGTCTCCGCGATCGCGGCGACCGGCATCGTCGCGGTCGTGCTGCGCAACGACGACGAACAGCGTATCGCCTCCGAGATCGTATCGGCGCATCTGCGATCGCTGCAGGAGGGGCATCTGACCGACGTGCTCTCGACCGACCAGCACACGGTCAAGCCCTGGTTCAACGGGCGGCTCGACGTATCGCCACCGGTGATCGACCTGACGGCGCTCGGCTTCACGCTGATCGGCGGACGGCTCGATTACATCGACGGGCGGGCCATCGGCGCAGTCGTCTACAAGCGGCGCGCGCACGTCATCAATCTCTTCGTCGCGCAGACACCAAACGCCACGCATCGCCCCGCGCGCACCGAGGATGTGCAGGGCTTCAACATCCGCCGCTGGCGCGACCACGGTCTGAACTTCTGGGCGGTGAGCGACCTCAACGCCGACGAGCTTGCCGAATTCAGCGACAAGTTCGAAAAGGCGATGCAGGCGAACGGGAACGGTTAGAGCATGATCCCGAGAGTGGAAACCGGTTCTTGAAAAAGATCATGCTCGAAAAAAGATAAGCGGCGAGTCTGATTCAACACAGTAGAAACAGACTCCAAGCATCAGGCCGACTTGCGGACGGCGTTGTCCATCAGCGTCTTGCCGAGCGACCAGATCGCGCCGGGAACCTGATGACTCGCGGCGATGACGCTGTCGAACGAGGTCTCAATCCACTTGCAGTCTTCGTCATTGATGATGAGCGGCGGCAACAGCTTGATCGTATGGCTGCCATGACCGGAGACCTGGGTGAGGATCTTGTGATCCTTGAACAGCGGCACCGTGATGAGCTGACAGAACAGGCCCTTGTTGGCTGTCTCCAGCAGATTCCACGACGCCCGCAGCCGCAGTGATTTGGGCGGCCCGAACTCGATGCCGATCATCAACCCCTTGCCGCGCACCTCCTTGAGAAGTTCGTAACCCGGCACCATGCGGGACAGCGCCTGCCGCAGTTCGTCGCCGCGTTTGGCCGCATTCTCGATCAGCTTCTCGGCCTTCAGCACTTCAAGGGTCGCGATGCCGGCCGCCATCGCGAGATCGTTCTTGGCGAAGGTCGAGCCGTGCACCACGGCGCGATCCATGCGGTTGAAGATCTTGTCGAAGACATGCTTGCGGGTCAGCACCGCGCCGATCGGCACATGGCCGCCCGACAGGGCTTTGGCCAGCAGCACCATGTCGGGCTCGACCTTCCAGTGCTCGACGGCGAGAAAGCGTCCGGTACGGCCGATGCCGGTCTGAACTTCATCCGCCACGAACAGCGTGCCATATTTCCGACACAGCGCGGCTGCTCCCGGCAGGAATTCATCGGCGGGCATGTTGACGCCCTTGCCCTGGATCGGCTCGACGATGAAGGCTGCGATCTGCCGCGACGAGAGCGCCTGCTCGAGCGCTGCGAGGTCGTTGAAAGGAACGATAGTGCAGCCGGGCAACAGCGGCTCGAATCCACCGCGGAAATTCTTGTCGTCGGTCAGGGACAGCGCGCCGTAGGTCAGCCCGTGATAGGCATGATCGCAGTAAACGATGCCGGTCCGCCCCGTGGCGACGCGCGCGAACTTGATCGCCGCCTCGACGCTTTCCGCCCCCGAATTCGCAAAAAAGACCTTGTCCAGATAGGGAACATGAGCAAGCAGCCGCTCGGCCAGAACGCCGGCCAGCGTCGAGACGTCCATCTGCACGAGATTGGGCAAATCGCTGTCGAGGACGCTTTTCAGGGCCTCCCGCAGCACGGGATGGTTCCGTCCAATCGCAAAAACGCCAAATCCGCTGAGTAAGTCGAGATAGCGGGCACCGTCGCGATCCACCAGATATTGGCCGTGACCGCTCTGGAAACCGACGTCGTAGCCGATGGTCTTGAGAACCCTGACGAGCTGTTCATTGAGATGGCGGACGTGCATCGCGCTGCGTTGCGCCTGCCGTTCCACAAACATCTCGGAAACGTCTAGATTTGGATATAGCATCCGCTACATACTTCGGTTGATGGCGGTTTCGTCAACTGAAAAGCATGAATCCGACAATTTGACTTTTCAACTGATCCCCGGCCCACTTAAGCACAGGCTTGAAGATATGTTTCAGCGTCCAGAACATGCCATGCGTACTTTAAATTATTGCAGGATTCTCGCCACTGTCTCTGTCGTCGCAGCGGCGCTGGTGACGGCGGGATTCGAGTCGGCCGAAGCGAGCGATCCGACCGGCGACTGGCGCGTTGCCGACGGCGTCGCCAATATTCGCGTTGCCGAATGCAATGGCGCGATGTGGGGCGTCGTCTCCTGGGAAAAACAGCCCGGCGGCGTCGATCAGAACAATCCGGACGCCTCGAAAAGGAGCCGCCCGACCCTCGGAATGCCAATTCTTCTGGATATGAAAAAGAAGAAGCCCGAGAAGGAGGAGTGGGACGGTCAGGTCTATAATGCCAAGGACGGCAAAACCTATGAGTCCTCGATCAAACTGACGTCACCGGATCAACTCGAGATCGAAGGCTGCGTGCTCGGTATCCTGTGCGGCGGCGAGACATGGACCCGCGTAGCGGGTCCGATTCCCAGCAGTCCGTCCAACAATCCGGCTGCCAGCCCTGCCCACGCTGCCGCTAAAGGCGCACCAAAGTCGGGCGCGGCACCGAAAGCAGGCATGGCAAAGACCAACTCGCCGAAGGCACAGGGCAGGACCACCGGTCAGAAGACAGCCGCCGCCACGACCCCGGATGATCCCGTCGGCGATATCTGTCTACTTCCCGACATTGCGGGGGCGGCCCATGAGGGCGGGCTGAAATAGCAGCACTGCTGCGAGCGTCGTGACGAGCGACAGCGCCAGCAGCTTGCCCATGCTCGCCGTACCCGGATGGCTCGACAGCCACAGGCTGCCGAACGCCGTCGCGGTGGTCATCGCGCTGAAGAAGATCGCCCGCGTCAGGCTTGATTGCAGCAGATTCGTCCTGCCGGAACGCCAGGCGGTGACGTAGTATATCTTGAACGCCACGCCGACGCCGAGCAGCAGCGGCAGCGCGACGATGTTGGCGAAGTTGAGCGGAAGCCCGATCAGGACGCAGATCTCCAGCGTCACCGCCCCCGCGACCAACAGGGGCACCAGCGTCAGCAACACGTCGGTGATTCGGCGCAACGCCAGCCAGAGCAGGATGCTGATCGAGATCAGGGCCCACAGCCCCGCCTCGATAAATGCCTTTACGATGGTGTCGCCGGATTTGAGAATCGACACCGGTCCGCCGATCGCGGTCGGCTCAGCGGCGAGCACGGCGCTGGCAAACTTGCGCAGCGTTTCATTGTTGTCCGGATCGCCGCGCGGCAACGCTTCGACACGCATGACGCCGTCGCTCTTCCAGAGCTTCACGAAATCCGGCGGCAGGGATTCCAGGCTGACGGGTTCGGCCTTCAACGAGTTGCGAATCTGTTCGAACATCAGCTTGAGCGGTCGGACGAACATGGCCTGAACCTTCTCGCGCGTCGCCTCGTTCGATTCGGCCAACCGGGCGAGATCGTCGGCCAGCCGCTTTGCGGCCGCAGCGCCCGGCCCCTGATTGCCATTGGCGGCCTTGCGCAGGCTGTCGGCGGCCTCCTTCAGCGCGCTGACATTCTCCTCGTCGGAGGGCGGCGGGTCGATCGACTCCGGATTGAGCGCGGGACCGAGAACCTTGGCGCCCTGCGCGATCAGCTTGAGCTTCTCCGGCTGGTCGGCGGGGACAAAACTGTCGAGCCCCCTGGTGCGTGCGACTTCCGGCAGCTTGGCGAGCCGGGCCTCGACCTGCTTTGCTTCCTGCTCGGACTTGACCAATACGTTGATCGCGTTCGCGCCGGTCTCCGGATCTTTCCGCAAATCCAGATACGTTGCGATCGATTCGACTTTCGCACTCCTCAGGTGAATCGGATTGAAATCGAAACGCAGGAAGTAGAGCGCGGGTGATCCGAGAATCACGACTGCGAGCGTAGCAACGATGATCGCCACGCGATGCTTTTCGAGGAAATGATCGACCGGCGCCAGAAATGCGTAGCCGACCGGATCTTTCTCACCGGGCGGATTGAGAAGACGCAGCAACGCCGGAAGCACGGTGATGCTTGCGAAAAAGGCGACCAGCATGCCGACGCCGGCGATCTTGCCGAGTTCCGAAACGCCCTTGTAATCGGTCGGCAGGAACGACAGGAACCCCGCCGCGGTCGCCATCGCCGCCAGCGACAGCGGCACCGCCGAACGCTTTGCCGCTATCAGCAGCGCCGCTTGCAGATCGTTGGTCTTGAAGCGTTCGGAGCGGTAGCGGACGCTGTACTGGATGCCGAAGTCGACCCCCAATCCGACAAACAGAACGGCGAACGCGATCGACAGAAGATTGAGCGATGTCACCATCATGAGGCCGAGCGCCGTCGTGATCGCGAGCCCGATGAACAGCGTTACGAACACCGCGAAGATGATCTTTGGCGAGCGCAGCGCCAGCCAGAGAATCACCAGCACCACCAGCACCGTGCCGATGCCGTTGACGACTGCGCCCTCCTGGACGGTGGCGAACTCCTCGTTGGCGATCGGAACCGGCCCGGTCAAACGGACGCGGGCGCCGAACTTGCCGGCGATATCCAGATCGGCAGCGGCCTGGCGGATCGCGTCGGTGGCATCCTTGCCGGGTTCCAGCGCGTTGAAATCGAGGTACGGCTTGACCTGGATCAGCACGCGCCGATCGGAAGCGGTCAGCGGCTTGTCGCTGGCCAGTTCACGCCAGGAAAAAGTACCGTTCCCCGTGGTCAGGACGTCCTCGACGCTCTGGGAGATCAGGGAGAACGGCCGCGCCGTGCTGTCCAGCGCGAACTGACCCCGCTTCAGGCCCACAAGCGCCGTTTCGAGCGCCCCCGTCAGCCCGCGCAAACTCGGGTCGCCGGCCATGATTTCAACAAGCGGCGCGGCCTCGCTGAATTGGCCGGTGATCTGCCTGACCTCGTCGGTCGGCAGAAAAAGCAGGCCGTTTCGCTCAAAAAACGGGCCGCCGCCGAGCTGCTGAACGGCTTCGAAATGATCGTGGTCGCTGGCGAGCTTCGCCGTCAGCATGGCGCCGGCGGCCCCGGCAAACTCAGCAGTCGGAGCCTCCACGACCGCAAGGATCAGGCGTTCTTGGTCGAACGCCTTCTCGAAAGCAATGTCGCGCTGCCGCCAATCCAGATCGGGTGATATCAACTTATTGATATCAGTGTTGATTTCAAAATTTCGTGCGGTATAGACAACCGCTCCGGCCGCCAGCACGATCGCAATCAACGCAGTAGCCCAAGCAAATCGTGTGCAAGTTTTAACGATTGAAACAACAATACCTGTCAGCACATTCTTTCTTTCTGCTACCGCTATACGTAAAAGGCACTGAATCCCGGCCTGATTCTTTCGCCTGATCTAGTGGTTTTGTACCCTCTTGTCTCGGAAAAGTGGCCACAGTTTTGATCGGGGATGGTTTGCCGGACGATTTGAGTGCCTCCTGTCGGGCGCCTTGTTATAGGCCGCCTTGCGGATGACAAAGTGACGAACAGGTGAGGCTTCCGGCCAGGATCTGTATCATAATACCTGAAATGCGCATTTCGGCACGGTTTGCGCGGCTCGAATCCCCGCGGCTCTGCGGCGTTTCGCCTCCGTGTCCAGGCTGCGTAAGTCATGGCGAGTTCCCGGATCACCCGTGAGATTAAACACCTGTGACTTTTCTTGATGACATATGTGATTTTAAGAAGAAAACGTTCCGACTATATGGAGTTAAATATCATGCATAAGGTGCAAATTGACTGACGTTCGCCCAATTGAAATCCTTCTGGCACAACCGCGCGGGTTCTGCGCAGGCGTCGTGCGCGCGATCGACATCGTGGAGCGCGCGCTGGAGAAGTATGGGCCGCCCGTCTACGTCCGCCACGAGATCGTACACAACAAATACGTGGTCGAAAGCCTCAAGAACAAAGGCGCGATCTTCGTCGAGGGTCTGTCCGAGGTTCCGCCGAAAGCCGTCACCGTGTTCAGCGCTCACGGCGTTGCGCGGAGCGTGGAAGAAGAGGCCGCCACGCGCGGTCTGCCCGTGCTCAACGCGACCTGTCCGCTTGTCAGCAAGGTCCACAACCAGGGCAAACGCTACGTGTCCAAGGGACGGACCCTGATTTTGATCGGCCACGCCGGCCATCCCGAGGTCGAGGGAACCATGGGACAGGTTCCCGCTCCCGTTTTTCTGGTCCAGGACGTCGACGACGTTGCGGCCCTGACCTTGCCTGCCGACACCCCGGTCGCCTACATCACGCAGACGACGCTCAGCGTCGACGACACAAGGGACATCATTTTCGCGCTCCAGCAACGTTTTACGGATATCCAGGGCCCCGATACACGGGATATCTGCTATGCAACACAAAATCGGCAATCTGCGGTAAGAGATCTCAGCAAGCTGGTGGATGTCATCCTTGTCGTCGGAGCAACCAACAGTTCGAACTCGAACCGGCTGCGCGAGATCGGCACCGAAGTCGGCGTTGCAAGTTATCTCATCTCCGACGGAAGCGAACTCAACGCGGAGTGGGTGAAGGACGCAAAAACCGTGGGCATCACGGCGGGCGCATCGGCGCCGGAAGTGCTTGTCGACGATGTCATCGAGGCCATGAGGCGCATAGCACCGGTGGCCGTCTCGGTGCTGCCGGGGCGCGAAGAAAACATCGAATTCCGGCTTCCATCTGAACTCACCTCAGCCTGATCCCTTTCAAATTTCAGCTGGTAACACCAGAGAGAACACTTGTGATGGCAATACCGTTTTTTAAGGAACTGAAGATCGGCGGTTATCTGATTAAGCAGAAGCTGATGGGCCGCAAGCGCTATCCGCTCGTGCTGATGCTCGAGCCGCTGTTCCGCTGCAATCTCGCCTGCGCCGGATGCGGCAAGATCGACTATCCCGATGCGATCCTCAATCGCCGCATGACCGCCCAGGAATGCTGGGACGCGGCTGAGGAATGCGGCGCGCCGATGGTCGCCATTCCCGGCGGCGAGCCGCTGATCCACAAGGAGATCGGCGAGATCGTGCGCGGACTTGTCGCACGCAAGAAGTTCGTCTCGCTCTGCACCAACGCGCTGCTCTTGGAGAAGAAGCTCGATCTGTTCGAGCCTTCGCCCTACCTGTTCTTTTCGGTTCATCTCGACGGCTTGCGCGAGCATCACGACAAGTCGGTGTGTCAGGCGGGCGTGTTCGACCGCGCGGTCTCCGCGATCAAGGCGGCGAAGGCGCGCGGCTTCACCGTCAACGTCAACGCCACCATTTTCGACAATTATCCACCCGAAGAGATCGCAAAATTCCTCGACTTCACGGCCGAGCTCGGCGTCGGCGTCTCGATGTCGCCGGGCTACGCCTATGAGCGCGCCCCGGATCAGGAGCACTTCCTGAACCGGACCAAGACCAAGAAACTGTTCCGCGCCGTGTTCGCGCTCGGCAAGGGCAAGAAGTGGAACTTCATGCATTCCGGCCTGTTCCTCGATTTTCTGGCCGGCAATCAGGAATATCATTGCACGCCATGGGGGATGCCCGCGCGCAACATCTTCGGCTGGCAAAAGCCCTGCTACCTGCTTGGCGAAGGCTACACCAAGACCTTCAAGGAACTGATGGAGACCACCGACTGGGATAGCTACGGCACCGGCAAGTATGAAAAGTGCGCCAACTGCATGGCGCATTGCGGTTATGAGCCGACCGCGGCCACCGCGGCGCTGAACAATCCGCTCAAAACGATGTGGGTGGCGCTGCGCGGCGTCCGGACCACGGGTCCGATGGCGCCCGAGATCGACCTCTCCAAGCAGCGCCCGGCGCAGTATATCTTTGCCGAGCAGGTGCAGAAGAAGCTGTCGGAGATCCGCAAGGACGAGGCCGCGGCCGTCGCCGCCAAGCAAGCGGCCAAGGAGCAGAAGGCTTCAACCGCGGCATAGAGCATTTCCGCTTCTGATGGAATCAGAAGCGGGGCCCCATGATTTTGATTTGACGCGTTTTCTCCACGCGAACTGGTTTCCACCTCGCTCGAAGACGCTCTAAGCGCGACGACTGCGGGGTCGGTGCGTCAAAGGGGTGTCGCGTCACAGGTGCCTGATACGACAACGGCGCTGGAGATCGTCTCTCCGGCGCCGTCGTCGTTTTCAGAAGCAAAAAGCAGAATTAGAGCCTTTCCGCTTCAGATGAAATCGAAGGCTTGGCTCTATGTTTTTGATTCAATGCATTTTCTTTCACGCGATCCGGCCCCACTCCGCTCGGAAGCGCTCCAGCGGCACGATCAGATATCGGCCGGGACGAGACTCTCCCCGCCTAGCAGAAAGCCGCGGCAGCCGCGCAGCGAGCGCAACGCGCGATTGAAGTCGATTCCGGTGGACACCAGCGCGCGCAGGCTCAGCGGATTTCGCGCAAGACCGCCAAGCACCTTCTTCAGGTCGATGTTGCCGTTCGGCTTGATGGCGCTGCGGGCGATCGCCGGTAGCGCGCGCGTTGCCGGATCGCTGATCACGCGCAAGGCGGCGAAGGGAAGCCCCGCTTCCGTGGCATAGGCCGCAGCAATGTGGCTTTCCATATCGACAGCCGACGCCCCGGTCGCGGCATGAAGCGCCGCCTTGCCGGCCTGTCCCACCACGACCTGCTCGACGCCGGCGAGCCCGGCGCGGACAACTTTCTGACCACCGAGGCCGGAGCCATCAATCAGCTCCTCGCTGAGCGCGAGGCCGGCCTGCCAGCGTGACTCACCATCCACGACATCCGTGGCGACCACGACGTCTCCCGACTCCAGGGACGGATCGAGCCCGCCGGCAACACCGAAACTGATGACGCCCCGAACCGTGGACGAATCGAAGCCCGCAAGAAGCGTGCGCAACTGCCGCGGATTGCTGCTGCTGCAAATGACGGTCATGCCAGGCCCCGCAGCGATGCGGGCCTCCTGAACCAGACCGGTCACAATCAATACCGGCCGCGGGTCAAAACCATCACCCGCGGTTATGTCGATCGCCGCCCCCAAATTCACATCCCGACCCCTACCACCTTGCTGTTGGTGCTTCTCAAATTCCGATACCGCGCCAGCGCCCAGAGCGGGAAGAATCTGGAGTAACCATGATACCGCAGGTAAAATACCCGTGGGAACCCCGTGGCCGTATAGCGCTGCTCGTCCCACAGTCCTTTTTTGGTCTGTGTGTCTATCAGGTACTTGATTCCCCTCTGCACAGCCAGATTTTCGACCTCTCCCGCGGCCATCAGGGCAAGCAGTGCCCAGGCCGTTTGCGAGGCCGTGGTCGGCGCACCCTCGAACCCCTTGTAGTCGAGCCGGTAGCTGACGGCGTCCTCGCCCCAGCCGCCATCGGCATTCTGGATCGACACCAGCCAGTCCACCGCCTTGCGTATTGCGGGGTCCTCGCGATCGACGCCGGCGGCATTGAGCGCGCAGAGCACCGACCAGGTGCCGTAGATGTAGTTCAGGCCCCACCGGCCATACCAGGATCCCTCCTTGAGCTGGGTCCGGCGCAGATACTCGACCCCGGCCGCCATGGCCGGGCTGCCCTCAATGGTCTCGCCGAGCTGCGCCAGCATCGAGACGCATCGCGCGGTGACGTCCTCGGTGGGCGGATCAAGCAGCGCCGCATGGTCGGAGAACGGGATGTTGTTGAGATAGTATTCGAGGTTGTCGGCATCGAACGCCGCGAAACCGCCGTCCCGGCTCTGCATGCCCTCGATCCACTCGCGGCCGCGCGCGATCGCCTCGTCGTATTTGTCGCTCTGGTCGTTGCGGCGCGCCCGGTCCATCGCCATGACCACGACCGCGGTGTCGTCGAGATCGGGATAATGGGCGTTGGCGTACTGGAACGCCCAGCCGCCGGGCCGAACGTCCGGACGTTTCACGGCCCAGTCGCCCTTGAGATCGAGTTCCTGCTTCGGCAGCAGCCAGTCGAGGGCCTTCCCGGCGCTGGCCAGCGAGTCCGGCCTGCCGGCTTCGAGCAACGCGTGAGCGGCAAGCGCTGTATCCCAGACCGGCGACACGCAAGGCTGGCAGTAGGCTTCCTCCTCGCCGATCACCAGCAGCTTGTCGATTCCGCGCCGCGTTACCGCGCGCGGCGGATGCTCCGGCGGAAACCCCAACGCGTCATACATCATCACCGTGTTGACCATCGGCGGGAAGACCGCGCCGAGGCCGTCCTCGCCGTTGAGGCGCTCCTCGACGAAGGCGATCGCCTTGTCCATCGCGCGCGCGCGGAGCCGCCTGGGAAACAGCGGCTCGATCACCCGCAAGATCCGGTCGATGCTGCTGAACAGCGCAAACCAGGTCGGACTCTGATGCGGAGCCCTTTTCGGCATTCCGACCGTGGCCGGATCCTGAAGAAACAGTTCGCGGATGCCGACGCCGCGCGGGTTACGCGCGCGCGGCTTTAGAGCCGCCAGCACCATCAGCGGCACCATGGTGGCGCGCGCCCAGTAGGAAATCTTGTTGAGATGGAACGGCGACCACATCGGCAGCAGCATGATCTCGACCGGCAGCACGGGAACGCTGCGCCATGTCAGCACGCCGAACAACGCCAACAGGAAGCGCGTGAAGACGTTCACATTGGCCGCCCCGCCACGTGACAGGATGACTTCCCGCGCGCGCGCCATGTGCGGCGCATCGACGGAATCGCCGATCATCTTCAGGGCGAAGTAGGCTTTCACGCTGGCGCTCATGTCGAACGGACCGTCATGCACCAGCGGCCAGCCGCCATGCGCGCCCTGAATGCGGCGGAGATAGACCGCGATCCTGGCTTCCAGCGCCGCATCGACCGGCTCGCCGAGATAGTGCCGCAGCAAAACGTATTCGGACGGGATGGTCGCGTCGGCCTCAAGCTCGAACACGAAATGACCATCCGCCTGCCTGAGATCGAGGAGACCGTGCGTGGCGGCGCCGATGCTGCTCCCGAGTGCGGCATCGTCGATCGGCGCGGCGGAGGCGTTCACGGAGTTCATGGCGGCTGACGTCTCAGGGTCCATGGTTTTTCAGAACGTGATCGGCGGCGCGGTTTCCGGAACGGACCGACCCCTCGATGGTGGCGGGCAACCCCGTATCAGTCCAGTCACCGGCAAGGAACAGATTTTTCCACTTCGTCCGCGTTCCCGGACGCAGGGCATTCTGCTCGGGCGACGCTTCGAAAGTGGCGCGGCGCTCACGCACGATCTGCCAGGCCGGCATCGCGGCTTCGATGCCGGCGACCGCGCAGATGTCCTTCCAGATGGCCTGCGCCAGTTCCGCGCGCGGCATGTCCACCAGCCGGTCGCCGCCGCTGATCGTGATCGAGAGACGGTCCGGAAACGCAAACAGCCATTCGATCAGGCCATTTACGACGCCGGTCATCGGTGGAAGATGTGGCGGCGGAACAAAGCGGAAGTGCGCGTTGACGATAGCGCGGAATTTCGTCGGCGCGCTCACGCCGGGCAGCAGCGCGGCCGCGGACCGCGGCGGCACCGCCAGCACGACCGCATCACTGGGGTCGAGCACGACGGTCTGTTCGCCGAGCGCGAGCGCGGTGACCCTGCCGTCCGCCATGGTGAACTGTCGCACTTCATGGCCGACGTCGACGCTGCCACCCCTGGCGCGAATGTAATCGACCGCCGGCTCGATCAGCACCCGGCTCAAGCCGTCGCGCGCGATCAGCGGACGGCACGCCTGACCGCCCGCCAGCAAGGTTTCGCGAACGATCGCCCCGGCGAGACCGGCCGATCCGTCGGGCGGCTCGATATTGAGCGCCGCAAGCAGCAGCGGCAGCACCAGCCGCCTGTAAAGCACGCCTTCGCATTTGATGATGTCGCCGACGCGGGTGCGGCTATTAGCCCAGGCCAGCGGCGCAAGCGCAAAGTAGTCGGCGGGTGAGGTGTCAGGCACCCGACGGGCGGGATCGAACACCCAGAACGGGACGCGCCCGTCGTTGATCCGCAGCTTCCAACGCTTATTGACGCCAAGATCGATAAACTCGAATTCAGCCTTCGGCGGCCCCTCCAGGCCGGCTTCAGTACCGATCCTGCGCGCATAGGCCAGTACGCTCTGATTGCCGGACAGCACCAGATGGTTGCCGTTATCGATC